>JBLHNV010000001.1:0-48820 GCA_047623125.1 Janthinobacterium sp.
AGCGCTTGGCGTTTTTGTACGTGTACAGCGTCAGCGTGCCTTCCTTCATGTCGCCTTTGGCATCAAAAGCGATATTGCCCGTCACACCCTTGCGGTTGGTCTTGGCCAGGAAAGGCAAATACTTGACTGGATCGGCCGAACCCGCTTTTTGCATCGCTTCGACCATCGTCATCACCGAGTCGTAGACATACGGTGCATAGATCTGCACATCGACGCCGAATTTCTTCTTGTAAGCGGCCTTGAAATTGTCCAGTCCCGATTTTTGGGATTCCTCGACGCCGCCCGCTTCGGCGCAGACGACCTGGCTGTCAGCCATCGCATCGCCAGCCAGTTGGGCCAGCGCTTCGGTGCAAATGCCGTCGCCGCCCATCAGTTTTGCATCGATGCCCAGTTGTTTCATCTGGCGCAGCATCGGGCCGGCCACTGCATCCATGCCGCCGAAGAAAATCACGTCCGGTTTTTTGGCCTTGATCGCGGTCAGAATCGCGCTGAAGTCGGTTGCCTTGTCGGTCGTGTATTGGCGCGCGATGACTTCAGTACCGGCTTTTTTGCTTTTCACGCCCTTGATGAATTCTTCCGCCACGCCCTGGCCATAGGCCGTGCGGTCGTCGATGACAGCCACTTTCTTGGCCTTGACGGTCTCTACTGCATAGCGGCCCAGCGTGCCACCGAGCTGGCCATCATTGGCGACCAGACGGAACGCGGTGTTGAAGCCTTGCTGAGTGTATTTCGGATTGGTCGCGGAAGGAGAAACCTGTGGAATGCCTGCCTCGTAGTAGATTTTCGAAGCCGGGATCGTGGTGCCTGAATTCAAGTGACCAATCACGCCATTGACCTTGGCATCGACCAGTTTCTGCGCCACTGAAGTGGCTTGCTTCGGATCGGCTGCGTCGTCTTCGGTCAGCAAGACCAGAGTGACCTTTTTGCCGCCAATCATCACGCCCTTGGCATTGAGTTCGTCGATCGCCATCTTGGCGCCGTTTTCATTGTCCTTGCCGAGGTGGGAAATCGCGCCGGAGATCGGGCCGACATGGCCGATCTTCACTATTTCTTGTGCGTTAGCTGTGGCGGCAAACGCGAAAGCGATGGCGCCGACGAGTGGAATGAGCTTGGTCTTGAACTGCATTGCATCTTCTCCTGATGATTGAAAGAACCGCCCGCCTGAGATGGCGGGCTTGAGCCTGCCAACAACTCTTTTAGAACTTGTGACGCACGCCCACGGTCAATGCGCTCGAATTATGGCCAGCGACTGGCTTGCTGCCGCCGCTCGATGCATCGCCAACAAAATTGGTGCCAGCGTCGTCATTGCTGATGTAGCCGTACGACGTGTAGACGCTGGTGCGCTTTGACAGCGGATGGCTGTAACCGATCGCCATTTGCTTGCCGCCTTTGGCACCGTTGGTACGGTCGTTCTTGTCGATGTAGGAGGCCATCAGGGTGCCGGTGCCCAGCGGTGCCGAAGCGCCGATCATGTAGTCGCGGAAGTCGGTCGCGAGGACATCGCTTTTCTCTGTCTCATACGCGGCATGCAGCTTCACAGGACCGAAGTTGTAGGTGCCGCCAACCAGAATCAGTTTCAAGTCGGCGCTGCCAACGTCGGCAGTCGCATTGATTTTGTTATACCCAGCCATTAACACCACAGGGCCATTGGTATAGCCAGCCGAGGCGCCGATGGTGCGTCCGAGCGACGCGTCGCCCGCTTTTTCGCCTGCGCCGTACAGCGCGCTGCCGCTGAAGCCGTTCACGGTCGGTGTGGCATACACGATCGAGTTATTGGTGCGGACATTGCCAGCGGCCAGCAGGTTGCTCGAGGCGCCGGTCAAGCCGGTGTTGAACGGATCGATGGTATCCATGACCACGAAGAGCGGGTCGTACTGGCGTCCCAGGCTGACCGTGCCGAAGTTGCCGGACAAGCCGACATAAGCCTGGCGACCGAACAGCGCGCCTTGACGGCTGGTGCCGTCGTCGAGGTTGAAGCCGCTTTCGAGTTGGAAAATCGCCTTCAGGCCGGAGCCCAGGTCTTCCGTGCCCTTGAAGCCGAGGCGGTTGCCCTGTTGCACGCCAGTGGCCAATTTCGTGATGGAGCCATTGGCACCACCGCGTTCGGCGGTGATGCCGGCATCGACGAGGCCATACACGGTGACGGAAGACTGCGCGCTAGCTGCGCCTGCGAAGCTGGCCAGAACGGCAAGAGCGAGTAATGATTTTTTCACGGGGACATCCTTTGGTTTATTTTTTTTCGCAATTTTCAATTGCCGAGTTGCGCAAGGCCGTGATTGTGGCATCTTGCATTTACTTGCTAATTAGTATTTAACAAGGTCTCCGTATTGAAACAAAAAAAGGGAAAAAAGAACATTAAATTCGATGAATATCCGGCTTTTACATGCCAAAAAGTGTTGTTTTTATGAGTGTTGCTCTTATTGCACTAATACCATGCAAATGCACCATTTTGCATTCCGAATTGGTGCGTTGCAGCAAGAATTATTGTTGCAGATAGTGCATCTTTCATGCTTTAATAGCATCATTGTATCGATGTGCGAATTTTTTTGTGAGAATATTTGAGCGGCGGTATTATTCACAGAAGCAAGTGCGATTTTGCGTGATGTTTGGCGCATTCTTCGCTATTATGTCGGCGATTTCAAAGATCTTTCTTGGCGGCAGCATGTCGCCAGCGCTTCTCCTGTCGAAATGAAATCAATGACTTGCCGTTGGCTTACCCACGATTCTGCTGGGTCTGCATGGCAATTTTTAATGTTTGTTGTGCAACAAAAGTGAACTCATAAAAAAGGCAAGCAAACCATGGATACATTTATCCAACAGATCATCAATGGCCTGGTGCTGGGCAGCATGTACGCGCTGGTCGCCCTTGGCTATACGATGGTGTATGGGGTATTGAATTTGATTAACTTTGCCCACGGCGACGTGCTGATGATCGGCGCCATGGCCGGGTTGACGATATTGAAAATTCTTAATTCGGTGGCGCCAGATTTGCCTGGTTATGCCAAGCTGGGCATCGCGATTGCCGGTGCGATTCCTGTTTGCATGCTGGTGAATGTGATCATCGAGCGGGTCGCTTACCGCCGTTTACGCAACGCCCCGCGGCTGGCGCCATTGATCACCGCGATCGGCGTCTCAATCTTGCTGCAGACATTTGCGATGATGATCTGGGGCCGCAGTCCGCTGCCATTTCCGCAATTGCTGTCGTCGGAGCCGATCAAGATCGGCGGCGCGCTCATTTCCCAAACCCAGTTGCTGCTGCTGGTGCTGGCGGCGGTCTCGATGGTTGCGCTGGTGTTGCTGGTGGAAAAAACAAAAATGGGGCGCGCGATGCGCGCCACATCGGAAAATCCTCGCATCGCCGGCCTGATGGGCGTCGATTCGAACAAGGTCATCGTCGCCACGTTCGCGATCGGCGCCGCGCTGGCCGCAGTGGCCGGCGTAATGTGGGGCGCAAATTACTCGTCGATCCAGTTTGCGATGGGTTTCACGCCCGGTTTGAAGGCATTCTCGGCAGCGGTGCTGGGCGGCATCGGTAATATTTACGGCGCGATGATCGGCGGCATTTTGCTCGGCATCATCGAAAGCCTGGGCGCAGGTTATATCGGCGATCTGACCGGCGGCTTTTTGGGCAGCCATTATCAGGATATCTTCGCTTTCGTGGTCCTCATCATTGTGCTCACGGTCCGGCCGTCCGGCATCATGGGCGAACGCGTCGCCGATCGTGCTTAAACCGCTGAACAGGAAAAAACATGGCTAGCTTCTTCGACTTCGACGTCAAAAATACCCCCGGCAAGGCTTACAGCAGCATGGCGCTGATTCTTGCAGTTTTGCTCATCTTCCCATTTTTTGCCGCCCAGTTCGGCAATTCATGGGTGCGCATCATCGACATCGCGCTGCTGTACATCATGCTGGCACTGGGCCTCAATATCGTGGTCGGCTTCGCCGGATTGCTCGATCTCGGTTACATTGCGTTTTACGCGGTAGGCGCTTACATGACGGCGCTGCTGGCGTCGCCGCAATTTGCCGCGCTGCTGGAATCGGTCCTTTACCAGTATCCGCTGTTCGGCGAATTCCTGGTCGGCGTAATGGGGCCGGAGATTGTCGCCAACGGCATCCACCTGTCGGTCTGGGTGATCGTGCCGCTGGCCGCTGCCGTGGCTGGCCTGTTCGGCGCCTTGCTGGGCGCGCCCACGCTGAAGTTGCGCGGCGATTATCTGGCCATCGTGACGCTGGGCTTCGGCGAAATCATCCGTATTTTCATGAATAACCTGAACGAGCCGATCAACTTTACGAACGGACCGCAAGGCATTAACCTGATTGACCCGATTCGCGTGTTTGGTGTTTCTCTTGGGGGCGAACCCGGTTCCAGGGCAACCGTGGTCTTGGGTGACTTCTCGATGCCGTCCGTGAACGCCTATTATTTCCTGTTCCTGTTCCTGTGCATTGCGATCGTGTTTGTCACGATCCGCTTACAGCATTCCCGTCTGGGCCGAGCCTGGGTGGCGATCCGCGAAGATGAAATCGCCGCCAAGGCGATGGGCATCAATACCCGCAATGTCAAGTTGCTGGCTTTTTCGATGGGTGCTTCGTTCGCCGGTGTCGCTGGCGCGATGTTTGCATCGTTCCAGGGCTTCGTGTCACCGGAATCATTTTCGTTGACCGAGTCGATCGCGGTGCTGGCGATGGTAGTGCTGGGCGGCATCGGCCACGTGCCGGGCGTGATTATCGGCGGCCTGATCCTGGCCGCCTTGCCTGAAGTGTTGCGCCACGTGGTGGAGCCGGCACAACACGCGGTGTTTGGCCAGGTTCTCATCGAAGCGGAAGTGTTGCGCCAATTGTTGTATGGCCTGGCCATGGTGCTGATCATGTTGAACCGTCCCTCCGGTCTGTGGCCAGCGCCGAAGAGCGAAGACCGGCCCGATGCCGACATCGACAAGCCGGAACCGGCAACTGGCGTCATACCAGCATAGGAGCAGAAAAAATGAGCGAACAGATTATTCTCCGCATCGATGGCGTCAACAAGCGCTTCGGCGGCTTGCAGGCGCTGACCAATGTCGGCATCAAGATCACGAAGGGCCAGATCTATGGCTTGATCGGGCCCAACGGCGCCGGCAAGACGACATTTTTCAATGTCATCACCGGCTTGTACCAGCCCGATACCGGTACTTTTGAGCTGTCCGGCAAGCCGTATTCGCCATCGGCGCCGCATGAAGTGGCAAAGGCAGGCATCGCCCGCACGTTCCAGAATATCCGCTTGTTCGGCGAAATGACGGCGCTTGAAAACGTGATGGTCGGGCGCCATGTGCGCTCGCACCAGGGCGTATTCGGCGCCATCTTCCGGCACAAGGCGGCGCGCATCGAAGAAGCGTCGATCCGCACGCGCGCGCTGGAATTGCTCGATTTCGTCGGCATCGCCCAGTTTGCCAATCGCACGTCGCGTTTTCTGTCGTATGGCGATCAGCGCCGTCTCGAAATCGCCCGTGCGCTGGCCACCGACCCGCAATTGCTGGCGCTTGACGAACCTGCTGCCGGCATGAACGCGACTGAAAAACTGGCTCTGCGCGAGTTGCTGGTCAAGATCAAGGCGTCCGGCACCACGGTGCTTCTGATCGAGCACGACGTCAAACTGATGATGGGCTTGTGCGACCGGATCACGGTGCTGGAATATGGCAAGTCGATCGCCGAAGGCCTGCCGGTCGACATACAAAAAAATAAAGCGGTGATTGAAGCTTACCTGGGAGGATCGCATTGATGAGTGAGCTTGTATTGAAGGTAGCGGGTTTGAAGGTTGCTTATGGCGGCATCAAGGCCGTCAAGGGCATCGATCTCGAAGTGCGGCAGGGCGAATTGATTGCGCTGATTGGCGCCAACGGCGCTGGCAAGACCACGACGTTGAAAGCGATCACTGGCACGCTGCCCGTGTGCAATGTCGAGGGTGATGTCACTTACATGGGGCAGTCGCTGAAAGGCTCGAAATCGTTCCATCTGGTCGAGAAACATCTGGCGATGGTGCCCGAAGGGCGCGGCGTATTCACCCGTATGTCGATCCGTGAAAACCTGATGATGGGCGCCTACACCCGCGACGACAGCAGCGGCATCGAAGCCGACATCGCACGCTGGTTCGATGTATTTCCACGCCTGAAAGAGCGCGCAGCACAAATGGCGGGGACCTTGTCGGGTGGCGAGCAGCAGATGCTGGCGATGGCGCGGGCTTTGATGAGCCATCCGAAGCTGTTGCTGCTCGACGAACCGTCGATGGGTTTGTCGCCGATCATGGTGGAAAAGATTTTCGAAGTGATACGCAATGTGTCGGCCGAAGGCGTGACGATCTTGCTGGTCGAGCAAAATGCGAAGCTGGCGCTGCAGGCGGCGGATCGGGGTTATGTGATGGATTCGGGCTTGATCACGATGACCGGCGCTGCCGCCGACATGCTCGATGACCCGCGCGTGAAAGCGGCTTATCTGGGCGAATAAGCTGCGAGCTCCGTTGCAGACGCTGCTGGCCTGGCTGAATCAGCCACGGTGTCCGTTGCAGACGCCGCTGGCCTGGGTGAGCAAGGCAAGTGGTGCGCCTGGCCCGCACAAAAAAAGGCCCCGCCAGAAGCGGGGCATGAACGGAATGGTCGGGGAGACGCGATTCCAGTTTGATTGAGCCGGTGTTGCCACCGGGTCAATCCGAACAGAGGTAAATCAGATTACTTCTTGCTCGCTTTTGGTGCTGTTTTTTCAGCGGCCTGGTTGAACTGGCTGACAGCCGACGCCATGTTGGTTTCGATGGTGTCGACAGCTTGCTTCGAGCTTTTCGTGAATTGCTCGTAACCAGCGTTGGCATTGTCGATGGCCGACTTCAGCATCGCGACAGCTTTTTCTGAACCGGCAGGGGCATTCTTGGTGACTTCGTCGACCAGCGAAAGGACTTTCTTGTTGGTTTCAGCGATTTGCGCTTCAGTCGTTTTGGTCATTTCAGCTTGTGCGCTGGATGCGATGGCTGCCAACTCGCGGGTGTAAGCGGTTGCTTTTTCAGCTGCAGGCTGGGCTTGTGCAGCGCTCAGTGCGAAAAATTCTTGTGCATCCTTGGCTGACAACAATTGCTTGGTCGATGCCGAAGCTTCTTCCAGCGACGACTTGGCAGCGGTCAGGTTCAGCGCCATCAGTTTCTCAACGCCTTCAAACGCCTTGCCGGTCAATGTCGAGAAAGCAGCGAACTGTGCTTCGATGTTGGTTTTTGTCGCGGTCGAAAATTGCTCAGGAATCGAAAACATGTATTTCTCCAATGTTGTGATGGGGCTGATTGATTGATGCTGCGCTTGTTGCTGCATTGAATGCGGGTAGTGGTAACGATGCTAATAATGGTGCGAATACGGATGCAATTGAATCGGTGCTTCTTGCTGAACGACGTATTGTGCAATGCAACATAGGCTATTGTAGTGTGTTAAAAATTTAAGTCAAGCGGTTTTTTGTGCGTTGCAGCATAAGTTGTGCATGTGTCCAAAGCGGATGGCAACCGTGCTCGCGCCCCGCTGCGGCAGGCGTTGATCTGGCCGCCGTCCTGGCCCGTCAGTCTGGTTCTAGCCGACGGTTAGTCGGTCTTCCGATGACGTCATCATGGTAGACTCCGCTTGCGGCAGTTTGCTCGCGCCGCCGGCTGCAGCAAGTATCGCACCACCTTCCCGAATCGATTCATCATGTCTACATTGAGCTCAGTTGGCACCGGCATCAGCAAGACCGTTTCTGCCATCTCGGCGTTGCCCGGTGCCTTGCCCGGATTTTTCGTGCTGTTGTGGAGCACCGGATTCATCGCCGCCAAATTCGGTTTGCCTTATGCGCCACCGCTCACGTTCTTGTTGCTGCGCTTCGCCGGCGTGCTGTCCATCCTGTTGCCGCTGGTGTTATGGCTCAGGGCGCCCTGGCCTTACGGCAAGATATGGCATATCGGCATCGCCGGCCTATTGCTGCATGCCGGCTATTTAAGCGGCGTCTGGGTCGCGATCAAGCTCGGCATGCCGGCCGGGCTGTCGGCGCTGATCGTGGGCATGCAACCGGTGCTCACCGCCTTTGCTGCACCATTGATCGGCGAAAAAGTGCGCCCGCGCCAGTGGCTGGGCTTGGTATTTGGCTTGCTTGGTGTGGGCCTGGTGGTGGCCGCCAAGATTCATCTGGTCGGACTCTCCACCGCCAGCATCTTGTTGTGCCTGTTTGCGCTGACCTCGATCACTGCCGGCACGTTGTATCAAAAGCACCATTGCGCGCGCTTTGACTTGCGTACTGGCACCGTGATTCAATTTGCCGCGTCGATCGTCATCGTGCTGCCGCTGGCCATCATTTTCGAGGGATTCACGCCGGCCCTGACCCAGGTGCAATGGACCCCGCGCTTCATCGTGGCGCTATTGTGGTCCGTGTTCGGTTTATCGATAGGTGCCATTTTCTTGCTGTTTGCGCTGATCCGCACCAGCGACGCAACCAAAGTCACCAGCCTGTTGTACCTGACGCCGCCAACCACGGCCGTGATGGCGTGGATGATGTTTGACGAATCGCTGAGTGCGCTGGGCCTTGCCGGCATGGTGGTGGCGGTGATGGGTGTGATATTCGTGATCAAAAAATAAATTCACAACACATTGGAACTGCATATGATTTCAAGCGAAGAGCAACACACTGTCGATGCGGCGATCACGTCGCGCCGCTCGACACGCGCATTTTTGCCGCAACCGGTGGCGCGCGACGATATCGAGCAAATTTTGCAGGTGGCGGGCAGGGCGCCTTCGGGCACCAATACCCAGCCTTGGAAAGTGTATGTGCTGACCGGCGCTGTCAAGGAGCGCTTGTCACAGCAGATTCTGGCTGCGCACAACGATCCTGACGTATCGTGCCAGCACAAGCAAGAGTACGCTTATTACCCCAGTACGTGGGTCTCGCCTTATATCGAGCGCCGCCGCAAGGTCGGCTGGGATTTGTATGCACTGCTCGGCTTGACGCGTGAAGACAAGGTCGGCATGCGTTTGCAACACGGTCGCAACTATCAGTTTTTCGATGCGCCGGTCGGCTTCATTTTCACGATCGAGCGCGTGATGGAGCAGGGATCCTGGCTCGATTATGGCATGTTCCTTCAGAGTATTATGGTGGCCGCGCGTGGTCGCGGGCTTGATACCTGTGCGCAAGCGGCGTTCACGCAATACCACAAGATCATCGCCGATGTGCTTCAATTGCCGGCCGGCGAGACCGTCGTATGCGGCATGGCGCTCGGGTTTGCCGACCACAGTCAAATTGAAAACAGTTTGCAGACAGAGCGTGAAGGCTTGTCGAATTTTGTTACATTCGTCGATTGAGCACAATCGGTCGTCCAATCTGCTCGGGCGGTGCTTGCGAGGTCGCAAAACACCGTCTTTTAGCTGTGAAATTCGCTTGCGCATGAGCGTCATTTTGCTACACTGCAACCGGGTATCCACTTTGTTTCACCGGGATTGATGGCATGTTCAAACTTGCGCTGGGCGCGCTGTTTTCATTGTTGCTGGTTGGGGTTCCCGTTTCTGACGCATATGCGCAGCAAGCGGGCAGCAGCACATCGTCAAAAAACAGCGCTGAAAAAAAAGGCGTCGTGCGCAAGCGCGTTGCCGCGCCCGTAGCGCGCGCGCGAACGTCCAAACAAGTGGTGAAGGTGCGCGGCAAGCGCAAGGTGGTCGTCCGGCGCGTCAGGGTCGCTGCGCCGAGCGTGCAGACGATGGGCGATCTGGCCGGGCTGAATTTGACGCACGACCCGCTCGACCTGAAGTCCAGCGTCGCGCTGGTACTCGATCAATCCAATTCGGAAGTGCTGTTCGAAAAAAATGCCAACATCGCTTTGCCGATCGCATCGATCACCAAATTGATGACCGGACTGGTCGTGGTCGAAGCGCATCAGGACATGAATGAAATTCTCAGCGTGACCGATGACGATGTTGACCGCGAAAAATTCAGCCGCTCGCGCCTGAAGGTCGGCACCGAACTGAGCCGCAATGACATGCTGCATATCGCGTTGATGAGCTCTGAAAATCGCGCCGCATCGGCGCTGGGGCGCAATTATCCGGGCGGCTTGCCTGGCTTTGTCGCGGCGATGAATGCCAAGGCCAAGGCGCTGGGCATGCACGACACCCACTATGTCGATTCGAATGGTTTGTCGAAGTTTAATGTGGCCAGTGCCCGCGACCTGGCAAAATTGGTGAATGCGACGCACCAGGAGCCCCTCTTGCGGCAGTATTCCACCGATGAAAAAACCATCATCGAAGCCAACGGCGTTCCGATGCGTTTCGGCACTACGAACCGTCTGGTGTTAAAGGATGGCTGGGACATTGGCTTGCAAAAAACCGGCTTCATCAATGAGGCCGGACGTTGCCTGGTGATGCAGGCCAAGATCGAAGGGCGCGCCGTGATCATGGTGTTCCTGGACTCGAAAGGCACGCAATCGCGTATCGCCGACGCCGGTCGCATACGCAAATGGCTGGAAGCGCTGAAACCGGCCGCGATGTCCTTGCCCGGCGGCTGATCCCGTCGCTGTCTGGTCTGCTGCTTGGTCTATCTATGGCTGCGCGATGTAACCCAGCGTCACCGAAATCTGGTTGGCGGTACCGATCAGCTCTTCGAGCCACTCTTCCTGCAGCCTGTCGGCTGGCGCCGAGACCGACAAGCCTGCGATCAGCTTGCCGCTGTCATCCCTGATTCCTGCCGCCATGCAGCGCACGCCGAGTTCCAGTTCTTCATTGTCGCGTGCATAGCCGCGTGCGCGCACCAGGCTCAGTTCGTGCTCCAGTTTGACCAGGTCGGTGATCGAATTCTTGTTATGTCCGGCCAGACCGGTGCGCGTTGCGTAAGCGCGCACCGCCTTCGGTTCGTCGACAGACAGGAACAGTTTGCCGGTCGATGTCAGGTGCAATGGGCCGCGCCCGCCGATCGCGCGCACCACCTGCATGCCCGAACGCTCGGAAAATGCGCGGTCGATGTAGACGATTTCGTCACCCTGGCGTACCGACAAGTTGATCGTTTGCTGGGTCTTCTTGTGCAGCTTGCGCATGAAGTCGACGGCCGCTTCGCGCACGCTGAGACGGCTCTTGACCACGTTGCCTAATTCCAGCAAGCGCATCCCGAGCCGATAAGTACCCGGCTCGACGCGGTCGACAAAGCGCGTGATTACCATGTCGTTCAAGATCCGGTGCGCGGTCGATGGATGCAAGCCCGACAGCTTCGACAATTCCTTGAGACTGACCGGATCGGTGTACTTGGCCAGTGCATCGAGCAAGGCGACCATCCGTTCGATTACCTGGATCGTTGTTTTGGGTGCTACGTCGGTTTCAATTTTCATCATGTGGTTGGTGCAGTGCAGTATATCGACTCTCTTTATACCATAATGTGAAAAAATAAGGAATTCAACCAAGCTGTTTTATGATTTTCAGCAGCAATTTGCTGCCGCCGGGCATAATGATTCAAACAACCAACCAGGCAAAGAAAAGGCATATGGAGCAACCTGTCAGCGAATTCAAAAGTAAAAACGGACTGAAACGCATTTTCTCGGCTTTTTTTTACTCGATCGATGGCTTCAAGGCCGCATGGCGGCATGAGCATGCGTTTCGCCAGGAGTTGATCGTTTTCGTGATTGGGACCATCGTTGCATCCATGCTGCCCGTTTCCGCATTCCAGAAACTGGTGCTCATTGGCGTGCTGTTGCAGGTACTGATTGTCGAGTTGCTCAATTCGGCGATCGAAGCAGTCGTCGATCGTATCTCGCTGGAGCGCGATCCCTTGTCCAAGAATGCCAAGGATTTCGGCAGCGCTGCGGTGTTCCTGTCGTTTGGCCTGGCGACGGCCACATGGGCGGTGGTGCTGTTCAATCGTTACTATTAATTCCAGCATGCAATAAACGTCGATCGAACGCCGAATGCCGAATGCCTTAACCGGCTTGGCGCGCGATGCGGTGCTGGCGTGGTGCTGCTGCTTTTTCTTGTTTCGCGTTTGGTGCGAAGAGCACGCTATCCGTATCCTGTTCGCCGTGCCCGGCATTGTGCTGGCGTTTGAACGCACTCGCCGGGCACCGAAAAAAAGACATCGCCGCAGAGTCAGTCTGAACCCACTTGCCGGGCAGCGGTTTTTTTGTCGCAGTCAATCAAGCGAACTCATGTGCTGACGCAAGCAGTGCGCGCAGCCTCCGGAAAATACTGTTGCACGATGCACTGTGAACGGTAAAGGATGGGGGCTGGCATGCACGATGACATCTTTTGGGTCATGCAGCTACCGCCATTTCATCCGGGCCGACAGCGCCATCCGGCTGCGCTCGCTTGTTGCGTTTGCTGCAAGATGGTCGCCATGTTTGATCACGCGAGGGCGGCGGTGTACTCGTCATCCCTGCGTGGTGGCGATGGGATTCACTGGCCCGGATTGCTCAGCCCTGCATGGATGGCATCGATGGCGGTCACGACCTGGTCGGGCAGCGTGATGGCGGCGGCATCGATATTGTCCTTCAACTGGGCCAGGCTGGTCGCGCCGATGATGGTGGAGGCGACGAACCAGCGCGAATAACACCAGGCCAGTGCCATCTGGGTCGGCGTCATGTCGTTTGCGCGCGCCAGTTCGGCGTATTGTTTGGTTGCGGCCAGCATAGCGGGGCGCAGATAGCGCGGACTCCAGGTCGGCGGGAAAATGGTCAGCCGGCCATGGGCTTGCGGGTTGTCGAGATACTTGGCCGTGAGCTGGCCGAACGCCAGCGGGCTGTAGGCCAGCAAGCCGACGTTATCGCGAAAGCAGGTTTCATTTTGCAAGCTGGTTTCGAAATGGCGCGCTGTCAGGTTGTACAAGTTTTGTATCGATGCGATGCGCGGCAAGCCTTTCAGCTCGGACTGCTTGATGTATTCCGACACGCCCCATGACGATTCATTCGAGATGCCGATGTGGCCGATCTTGCCTGCATCGATCAGCCGGCCCAGTTCACCGAGCGTATCTTCGATCGCGATCGATGGCCGCTCCAGCTGCGGGTCGAATACGTTGGCGCCGAAGATCGGCAGGTTGCGGCTGGGCCAGTGCATCTGATACAGGTCGATGTGGTCGGTTTGCAAGCGCTGCAAGCTCGCTTCGACGGCGGCGCGGATATTGGCCGGGTCGAGGTTGTTGGCGCCGTCCCGTACCCAGCGCATGTGTGACGCCGGGCCGGCTACCTTGCTGGCCAGCACGATGGCGTCGCGCTGGCCGCTTTTCTTGAGCCAGCTGCCGATGAAGCGCTCGGTCAATCCTTGCGTTTCGGCGCGCGGCATGACCGGGTACATTTCAGCCGTGTCGATGAAGTTGATGCCCCGTTCCAAGGCATAATCGAGCTGGCTGTGGGCCTCTGCTTCGGTATTTTGCTCGCCGAACGTCATGGTGCCCAGGCAAATCTTGCTGACATTCAAACTGCTGCTGCCGAGTATTTTTTTATTCATCGCAATTCCTTTAATGTTTTATCAGATTTTTGGCCAGTGTGGTCGCGCAATCGCCGACCAGCGCCGGTCCGGCGTAAATCAGGCCACTGTACAGCTGTACCAACTCTGCGCCAGCGTCGATCTTAGCTTGGGCGTCCTGGCCGCACAAGATGCCGCCGACGCCGATGATCGGCAGCGCGTTACCGAGTTCGGCCTTCAGCAAGCGGATCACCGTGTTCGACAATTCGAATACCGGCGCACCCGACAAGCCGCCCGCTTCGTCGCCGTGCGCCATGCCTGCGACAGCCGTGCGGCTCAAGGTCGTGTTGGTGGCGATGACGCCATCGATCTTGTTGCGCAGCAGCGCAGCGGCGATGATCTTGATCTGTTCGCCATCGATATCCGGCGCGATTTTCAGTGCCAGCGGCACGTAGCGCTGGTGCTGGTCGGCCAGGCGCGCCTGAGCTTGTTTCAGTTGCGCCAGCAGCGCATCGATTTCGGATTCACCCTGCAACTGGCGCAAATTCTTGGTATTCGGCGACGAGATGTTGACCGTCACGTAGCTGGCATAGGGATAGACTTTTTCGAGGCACAGCAAATAGTCTTCGGCGGCGCGTTCGATCGGCGTGTCGGCATTTTTTCCGATGTTCAAGCCCAGCACGCCTGCACGGTTCTGATAAAACTTCGATGCCTGGACGTTGGCGACGAAGGCATCGACGCCGCCATTGTTGAACCCCATCCGGTTGATGATGCCCTGCGCTTGCGGCAGCCGGAACATGCGCGGCTTCGGATTGCCGGGCTGCGCGCGTGGCGTTACGGTGCCCACTTCGATCGAGCCAAAACCGAGTTCGGCCAGCGCATCGATGTAAGCGCCATCCTTGTCCAGCCCGGCAGCCAGGCCGACCGGATTGGGAAAGGTGATGCCCATCACGTTGCGCGGATCGGGTGCGGGCTTGGTGACGATGCGTGTCAAGCCCAGCATTTGCGCGTATTTTAATGCGGGCAAGGTCAAGTTATGGGCGGTTTCAGGGTCCAGCGCGAATAGCAGCGGGCGGGTCAATGCATACAGGGATTTTTTTGACATGGAAGATGACGGAGCAGCAGAAGGCGTGGGTAGGAGCAAAAGGCAACTTGGCCTGCGATGAAGTTGTCGATATTTTACATCGGCCAGCACGATGGCGGGCAGAGCGGGCGCCGCAGACCGGGCGCCACTGCCCGGGAATGACTCAGACTGGTTGCCACAGCGCCCATGCGTCGCCGGTGCGCGCTTCCAGCGGCTGAAATTTGACCTTGTATGCCATTTTCTGGCTTTGCGCTATCCAGTAACCCAGGTACACATAGGGCAGTTCCAGTTCGCGCGCCTGGGCTATTTGCCACATCACGTTGTAGGTACCCAGCGATGCGCCGACCAGGTCGGGATCGAAGAAGGTATACACCGATGAAAACCCATCGGCCAGCACATCGATGATGCTCACCATGCGCAACACGCCGTCCGGTTCGCGAAATTCGACCAGACGCGTGTTGACCCGGCTTTGCAGCAGGAACTGCGTATACTGATCGCGACTATCCTGGTCCATGCCGCCGCCCTCATGGCGCGTGCTTTGATAGCGCAGATAGAGCGCGTAATGCTCGTCGACGAACGATAGGGCGGCAATGCGCACCTGCAGATGACCATGCCTGGTCCAGGCCCGGCGCTGGCCGCGGGTGGGTGCATACAGGCTTGTCAGCACGCGCATCGGGATGCAAGCATTGCAACCGTCGCAATTGGGGCGGTAAGTGAAAACGCCGCTGCGCCGGAAACCGTTCTTGACCAGTACCGAGTAGGCATCGGCATTGATCAGGTGCGACGGCGTCGCTACCTGCGAGCGCGCCTCGCGTTGCTCCAGATAGCTGCAAGGATAAGGGGCCGTCGTATAAAATTGCAGCGTCGACAGCGGCAAGTCGTTGAGTTGTGTCATGCGGTGCTCTCCGGTAGCGGTAGGTTGGCGCAGCAGATGTGATGCTGGCGCAGCGCGATGACCTTGTCCATATTCGCTTCGATGATAGCGCGTTCTCGTAGCCTGGTCGCGCCCGTATGCCCGTGTATTGGACTCAGGCGCATGGTGCGAGCGGTTGCCACGATGTTATTTGCGTTTGCCCAATAGCCGATTGCAGTTGTGCCAGAAATTGCGCACGCGAGATTGGCGCTGCGCCCAGCGATGCCAGGTGCGCGGTTTGTTGCTGGCAATCGATCATCACCACGCCGTGTGCCTTCAGGAAATGCACCAGATAGGCGAGCGCGATCTTGGAGCCGTCTGTGACGCGCGTAAACATCGATTCGCCAAAAAACATCTTGCCAATGGACACGCCGTAGGCGCCGGCGACCAATTCGCCGTTGAGCCACAATTCAGATGAGTGGGCGTAGCCCAGACGATGCAGGCCGGTGTAGCCGGCAACGATATCATCTGAAATCCAGGTCCCGGGGCCATCCTTGCGCGGCGCGGCGCACGCGCGCATCACCTGTTCGAATGCGCTGTCGAAGCGCACTTGCCAGGAGCCGTCGGTGGCGGCGCTGCGCGCTACCTTGCGCAGGGACTTTTTCAGGCTGTCGGAAACATGGAACTGGTCGAGTATCAGCACCATGCGCGGATCGGTGCTCCACCACAAGATGGGCTGACCTTGCGAAAACCACGGAAAAATGCCATGCCGGTAAGCATCGAGCAAACGCCGGGGCGACAGGTCGGCGCCGACCGCCAGCAAACCAGGCGCGTCGCCGCCGAACAAGGCACTGGCGACATCGGGAAACGGCGTAGTTGAATCGAGCCAGGGAATCATCCCGGGTCTTATGCCGGATGCGTCATCGTTCGGTTGATGTCGTGCGTATGAAAACCGTAGGTAGGGCTGGCATCGGGGCTGGCCGCTGAAGCGGCACCGGAAGCGATGCCGGTGGCGCCTGCTTCCCTGATGTTGGCGCGATCGGCGAAAAACAGTTCCAGCGTCTTGCGTATCGTCGGAAAAGCCAGATCGTCCCACGGGATATCGCGTTCGGAAAACATCTGCACGTCCAGGCTTTCGATGCCGGCGGCGAAATCCAAATCCACCAGGCGCGCCAGATAAAACAGATGTACCTGATGCACATGCGCGACGTTAAGCAAGCTGAACAGATTGCCCATTTCGATGTTGGCGCCGGCTTCCTCGACGGTTTCGCGCAGTGCGGCGGCGGCCGTGGTTTCATTGTTTTCCATGAAGCCGGCCGGCAGCGTCCAGTAACCATAGCGCGGTTCGATCGCCCGCTTGCACAGCAGTATCTGCAACTGGCCATCCTGTTCCCATATGGGAATTGATCCGACCACGAGCTTCGGATTCTGGTAGTGGATGGTTTCACAGCTAGCGCAGACGTAGCGCGGCAGGTTGTCGCCTGTCGGGACTGTCAGTTCAACGGCATGGGCGCATTCGGAGCAGAATTTCATGTGATTATGGCTAGAGTAGGACTTCCCTTACTTTACACCGATTGCCGATCCTGCGTTGCCACCTGCGCTGATTACGCGATAGAGAAAGATAGCTATTGCGCCGTGGGACTGATCTCGCATATAATTCTTATGCGGGGTGGAGCAGTCTGGCAGCTCGTCGGGCTCATAACCCGAAGGTCACAGGTTCAAATCCTGTCCCCGCAACCAGAATTAGGTACTTGAGGATTACACGCTTCGGCTTGTAATCCTTTTTGCTTTGGGGCTTGCATTTTTCCGCCACCTACTATTGTTGAATGCGGTCAAGCATCACTGCCCGGTCCTTGTTGAAACGATTTTTTTTGAATTTTTCATCAGAACCTGGGCCAGGCATGCGCCAACGCTGCGGCCATTGCCATGGCTGCTGCCATGTTGTTACTATCCTGTTCGGCCCTTGTTGAGCGCCAGCGCGGCTGCCGCCGAACGGGTTTCGACGCCCAGTTTGACGAAGATATGTTCCAGGTGTTTGTTGACAGTACGCGGGCTGATGCCGAGAATGTCGGCGATATCCCGGTTGGTTTTTCCCTTGGATAGCCAGACCAGCACATCGTGTTCGCGTGGCGTAAGCTGATAACTGGCCAGCGCCAACATGTCCGGCTGCGCATCGATGTGTTCCTCGAAGCGTAGCAGCAAATCGCCGCTGCGTTCGCCTCTGCCGAACTCGACATGCAACGTCGCGCCCTGGCGCTGCACCAGCAATGGCAATACCGGCTGATCGGCGCTGGCGTTCAAATGCCGGCTCACCCATTGCTGCAACGGGCCGGGCAAGCCTGCGCCTGGCCGATCCCGGTCCTGATTCTGATCTTGATCCGGAAAGTACGTCGCCATCCATTGCTCCGCCTTGCTCGTTTTCCAGATCGGCATGCCGTCAGGGTCGAGCACGATCACCGCGTGGGCCGCCGCTTCGCTCGCTGTCTTAGCCAGCGAAATGAGGTTAGCGCTGCGCAATTGCGCCTCGATCCGGGCGATGACCTCGCGCGGTTGCAGCGGCTTGATCACGTAATCGTTGCCGCCCACTTCGAAACCTTTGACGACATGTTCGGTTTCGGTCAGGCCGGTCATGAAAATGATCGGCACATGGCGTGCGCCCGGCAAGGCCCTGATGCGCCGGCAAGTTTCGAATCCATCGATGCCGGGCATGACGGCATCGAGCAAAATCAGGTGCGGCGTCACATAGTCCAGCCGTTCGAGTGCGCCGAGGCCGTCGGTGGCAACCAGGACCATGTATCCGGCTTCATCGAGGGCATCGGACAGCAATGACAGGTTATCCGGTACATCGTCGACGATCAGGATCACATGCTTATTGGACAGCGGCATGACGCATCAGCTCCTTGAGTCGGGTCGTGTATTGTTGCAGTTGAAAGCGGGTCGCCATGTCGCGCAGTTCCGACGTGACCGCGCTGCAAGAAGGCGTTTCGCGTTCGAGTTCGGCGAGGTTTTTCAGTATGCCCTTGATGTGGCCCAGCGCACCAAGTTCTAGCAGTATCGCCAGTGCGGCCCTTGATGGCGTCGTGCTTGCCGGTTGATCGACACGCTCTGGCTCTGGCTCTGGCAGCGGCAGCAACGGCGTGGCATCGCCGCGCCACACCAGGCCTAGCTGCTGCTTGACCTTGGACAGCAATTCCAGCATCGACACCGGCTTGACGATGAAGCCATCGTGGCACGGGAACTCGGTCCGGTCCGATGTCATGTCGAAGGCATTGGCAGAAACGATCAGAATCGGCGTTGTCGTGTTGCCTTGATTGCGAATGGCGCGGCTCACTGCCCAGCCATCCATTAACGGCATGGCGATATCGAGCAGCACCAGATCGGGCGGGCGCGCTGCCATCTCGATCAGACAGGCGATGCCGCCATCGGCTTCGACGATGTCAAAGCCGATCGGTTGCAACATCCCGGCCAGCATCTTGCGTTGCGACGCCTGGTCGTCGACGATCAGTATCCGTCGCCGTTTGCCTTCGTAGCCGGACACCGGATAGTCGAGTTGCAATTGCGGGTGTGGCGTCGCCACTTCCGCCAGACGCAGCTTGAGCGTGAAAGTGCTGCCGTTGCCAGGCTCGCTTTTGACCGACAGATCGCCGCCCATGATGTGGGTGAGCATGCTGCTGATGGTCAAGCCGAGACCGGTGCCGACGTCTTCGCGCAAATCGGCGCTTGAGCTGCGCTCGAATGGATGAAAGATGCGCTCGATATCGCTGCCGGAAATGCCGATGCCGGTGTCCGCTATCGAGAACTGCGCCATGTCGCGCACGTAATGCAGCCTGAACGTGACCGCCCCGGTATCGGTGAATTTAATCGCGTTGCCCAGCAAGTTGATGAGGATCTGGCGCAATCGCTTATGGTCGGCGCGCACCACTTGCGGCATGCGTCCGCTTTCGATGAATTCGAAGCGTAGCCCTTTCGCGGCGGCCAGCGGGGCAAACATGCGGCTGATCTGATCAAGAAAGTCGCTTAAAAACAGCTCGCCCGATTCGAGCTGCATCTTGCCCGACTCTATCTTGGCGATATCGAGCAAACCGTCGATCAGGCTGAGCAAGTGATTGCCGCTGCGTTGTATGACGTTGATCGATTCCCTGCGGCGCTCGGGAATGGCAGGGTCAAATTGCAATATCTGGGCATAGCCGAGGATGCTGTTCAGTGGTGTGCGCAGTTCATGGCTCATGCCGGTGACAAAGCGGCTCTTGGCCAGGTTGGCAAATTCTGCAACTTCCTTGGCGCGCTGCAATTGGGTATCGGTTTCTTTGTGGGCTTCGATTTCCTGCATCAGCAAATGCGTTTGCCGATCCGATTCCTGCTGCGCGAGGCGCCTGCTTTCGCTGCTGAGCACGATCCACCAGACGCCGACGCCGGTCAGCAGCAGCAATGAAAAAAACAATTTGATGAGAATGCTGCGCAGTGTCTGCGGCGTGTAACTTTGTAACTGTGCCGGCAAGGCCGTCAGGCTGGCCATCTCCTCGTAATACAGCAGCCACAGCAGCATGGCCAGCCCCGTGCTCAGCAAGCCGAGCAACACTACGTAATGGCCGAGGCGCGAATGCAGCTTGAAGACCCAGCGCTGCGGCAGCACCGTTTGCATCAGAGCGTCGACTTGATCGGGCAGCCGTGACGCGACCTTGCAGCGATCCTGGCAACGCACGTCCAATGAACAGCACAGCGAACAAATCGGCCCCTGATAAGCGGGGCAACCGGCCATGTCTTCCGCTTCAAACGTGTTTTTGCAAATGATGCATGGTGCCCCTGCCTTGCCAAATTTGGACAGCGTGTCTGAGCGCGCGATGTAGTAACGGCCACCGGTGGCCAGCGCAATCAGCGGTGCAATGATGATCGCGCTGGCCAAGCCAATGAATGGGGATAGCGCCTGCGCCGTTGGCCCGATGACGCCTGACAGTGCCGTTGCCGACAAGGCCAGTGCGCCCAGCATCGCGCCGACGCCGACTGGATTGATGTCATATAAATGGGCGCGCTTGAATTCGATATGGGGCGGGCTCAGTCCCAGCGGCTTGTTGATGGCCAGATCGGCGACGACAGCGCCGATCCACGACGTGGCCACCAGCGCATACAGTTCGAGCACATGTTCGAGCGCCGTAAAGACGCCCATTTCCATCAGACAAACAGCGATCAGTACGTTGAAAACGAGCCATACCACGCGCCCCGGATGGTGATGGGTCAGGCGCGAGAAAAAATTCGACCAGGCCAGCGAGCCGGCATAAGCGTTCGTCACATTGATTTTGATTTGTGATACGACGACGAATAAGGTCACCGAGGCCAGTACCCATGCCGGATCCGTAAATACATAGCTGAAAGCAACCAGATACATCTGGGTCGGCTCTATCGCCTTCGCGTACGGGATGGCATGCTCAATGGCAAGGTAGGTCAACAAGGCACCGCCCAGCATTTTTGCGGCCCCCAGAAAAATCCAGCCGGGTCCGGCCAGCAGCAGTGCGGACCACCAGCGGAACCGGTTGGCGCGGGTTTTTTCCGGCAGAAAGCGCAGAAAATCGACCTGTTCTCCGATTTGCGCCATCAATGCAAACGGTACCGTCGCAGCAGCACCAAACAGCGCCAGATTGAAAGAGGTAACGCCTTCGGCCCGGCCGTTGAAGGCCAGCAGGCCTTGGATGATGCCCGGTTCCTTGTATAGCACGCACGCATAGGGCAACACCAGCAGCACGATCCAGATCGGTTGCGTCCACAGTTGCAGGCGGCTGATCCAGGTGATGCCATAGGCGACGAGCGGGATGATCACGATCGAGCAGGCAACATAGCCGAGCGCCAGAGGCAGCCCGAAATACATGTCCAGCGCCTGCGCCATGATCGACGCTTCCAGCGCGAAAAATATGAACGTGAACGAGGCGTAGATCAGCGATGTGATGGTGGATCCGATGTAGCCGAAACCTGCACCGCGCGTCAGCAAATCCATGTCGACGCCGTATTTTGCCGCGTAATAGCTGATCGGCAAGCCGGTCAGGAAAATGAGCAGCGCGACGCACAGGATCGCCCAGAACGCATTTGAAAATCCATAACTGAGGGTAATGGCGCCGCCGATCGCTTCCAGCGCCAGGAACGAGACCGCGCCCAGCGCCGTGTTGGCCAGGCTGAATTCGGACCACTTGCGAAAAGCGCGCGGCGTGAAACGCAGCGCGTAATCTTCCAACGTTTCATTGGCAACCCACGTGTTGTAGTCGCGCCGGATCTCGATGATGCGCTGGGCAGGGGCCGTTATGACGATGTTCTCCGATGTTAAGAGGCTATTTAAGAGGCTATTGTAAAAATACACCTAAATACCAAAGCAATTTTCAAGCCTGAAAATTCGGCTGGCACAAAACGCTGATTCGGCCTGCAGCCGCATGCGCTTGCGTTGGTCTGGCCGCTGCCAGCACGCAGCACTAAAGCAGGGCGCAATACGCACGATGTTGGTGCGTCGAGCGCGGCGCTTCCCGCGGCCTGCCGCTGCAGTGGGCGAGGCCCCGGTCGGTGCCTTGCAAACGGGTCTGCGTACTTGCTTACGTCAAATAACGTATTGCTGCACTGCACTACAACTTTTAATATGTGTACCGAGAAAACAACTTTCCAAGCCGCCAGCACCGCCGCTGACGACCAAGAATTTGAAATCATTTTTGAAACATCACCGTCTGAAAGGAATACCGCATGTCTGTCATTTCTGATATCAAACTGGCTCAGCGTCGCAAGGTTTTGATGGGATTAGCCCTCGCTTCCACGATGGTGCTGCCATCGATGAGCTTTGCTCAGACTCCGCCCACGGCCAAGGTCAACATGACCAAGCTCGCCATTACCGACACCGAAGTCACTGTTGGCCAGTTGCACTCGGCCACCGGCACCATGGCCATCAGTGAAACGGGTTCGATCCAGGCCGAGCGCCTGGCCATTGAACAGATCAATGCGATGGGCGGAATACTGGGTCGCAAGATCAAGATCATTCAGGAAGACGGCGCCAGCGACTGGCCTACCTTTGCCGAAAAAGCGCGAAAACTGCTGGAGCGCGACCGCGTTGCCGCCGTTTTCGGTTGCTGGACATCGGCCTCACGTAAGGCCGTGTTGCCGATTTTCGAAAAAGAAAATGGCTTGCTATACTACCCGACTTTTTATGAGGGGCTGGAGCAATCGAAGAACGTGATCTACACCGGACAGGAAGCGACGCAACAAGTTCTGGCCGGCCTTGACTGGATCGCCAAAGAGAAAAAGGCGAAAACCTTCTTCTTGGTTGGTTCCGATTACATCTGGCCGCGCACGTCGAACAAGATCGCGCGCAAGCATATCGAAAATGTGATCAAGGGTTCTGTTGTGGGTGAAGAGTACTACCCGCTCGGCAATACTCAGTTCGGCTCGCTGATCAACAAGATCAAGCTAAAAAAGCCCGATGTCATTTTTGCCGACATCGTTGGCGGCAGTAATGTTGCCTTCTACAAGCAATTGAAGGCGGCCGGCGTCACCGCAAAAACTCAGAATTTGCTGACACTGTCGGTGACCGAAGATGAAATGCTGGGTATCGGCGGTGAAAACGTCGAAGGTTTCTATGCTTCGATGAAATACTTTCAAAGCCTTGATGGTCCCAATAACAAGAAGTTCGTCGATGCGTTTAAGGCCAAATATGGTGCCAACGCGGTGATGGGCGATGTCACGCAAGCGGCCTATCTGGGACCGTGGCTGTGGAAAGCCGCCGTCGAAAAAGCTGGTAGTTTCGACGTTGATAAAGTCGTCGCCGCATCCCCTGGCATCGAACTGAAGATTGCACCGGAAGGCTACGTCAAGGTTCATCCAAACCACCATCTGTGGAGCAAGACGCGCATTGGTCAGGCCCAGAGCAATGGCCAGTTCAAGGTGGTCTACGAATCCGAGCTGATCGAGCCTAATCCGTTCCCTAAAGGCTATCAATAATTGAGCACGGCGCAGTGCCGGCGTTTCGTCTGCCTGCGCATTTTATTTTCAGCAACAGGAGTTGCCATGAGCTGGTTATCCGAATTCGGTGCCATTTTTGCGATGCAGGGCTTCAACGGCCTGTCGGTATTTTGCGTGCTGCTGTTGATGGCACTGGGTCTGGCCATCATTTTCGGGCAAATGGGCGTCATCAACATGGCACATGGCGAGTTCCTCACCATCGGTGCCTACACTACCTATTTATTGTCGTCGCTGACGATGCAATACGCGCCAGCGTTTTTGCCCTATTATTTTTTCCTGGCCATTGTGCTGTCGTTCCTGTGTGCCTATGGATTTGGCTACCTGACCGAACGGCTCATGATCAGCCGCCTGTACCGGCGCCCGCTCGATACGCTGCTGGCGACTTGGGGCTTGAGCTTGATCATGCAGCAAAGTTTCCGCTCTATCTTCGGGGCCAGGGAAGTGAGTGCCACGCTGCCCGATTGGCTGATGGGATCGGTCAAGCCGAGTGAAAACATCGATATTCCGTTGAACGGCTTGTTCACGATGGGCCTCACGGTCGTGATGACCGGCGGTATCTTCCTGTTGTTGTTTCGTTCGCGCTGGGGTTTGCAAGTGCGCGCCACGATGCAAAATCGTCTGATGAGCGGCGCCGTCGGCATCAATACCCGCAAGGCTGATCGGACCACTTTTGCGCTCGGGTGCGGCGTTGCCGGCGTGGCCGGATCGGCGTTCTCGACGATCGGCTCAACCGGTCCCAACAGTGGCTCGCTGTATATCGTCGATACCTTCCTGGTGGTCGTCTTCGGCGGTGCCCAGAGCCTGATCGGCACGATTGCTTCGGCATTTGCGATCGCTCAAACCCAGTCGCTAGCCGAATTTTTCCTGTCCGGATCGATGGCCAAGGTACTCACGCTGTCGGTGGTGGTGCTAATTTTCATGCTGCGTCCGCAGGGATTGTTTTCGGCAAAAGTGCGCAAATAGCGCGCCACAAGTAGCTCACGTCAGGCAGTACGCACAGGTCGTATGTCACCAGTAGCACGCTCGTTCTAAGGATGAATCATGAATGCAATATATAAAAATTTGCTGGGCGGACGCGAAGGCACGATTGGGCTGCTGATACTGAGCGCTCTGTTGCTGGTCGTTTTTCCGCTGTTGCTCGACAGCTTTCGACTCAGCATGGTCGGAAAATACCTGTCGTATGCGTTTGTCGCCGTCGGGCTGGTGCTGTGCTGGGGGTATGGCGGCATTCTCAGTCTGGGCCAGGGCGTGTTCTTTGGCCTTGGCGGTTACTGCATGGCGATGTTCTTGAAGCTGGAAGCGTCGGACCCCATCAGCACCAAGATCCAATCGACGCCTGGCATCCCCGACTTCATGGACTGGAACCAGATTACCGAATTGCCGCTGCTGTGGCAACCGTTCCACAGCCTGAGCTGGACCTTGCTGGCAGTGATTCTGGTGCCAACGTTGCTGGCCTTCATCATCGGCGTGGCGATGTTCAAACGCCGCGTCGGGGATGTGTATTTTTCGATCGTGACCCAGGCCATTGCGGCGATTCTGGCGATCCTGATCGTGGGGCAGCAAGGCTATACCGGTGGTGTCAACGGCATCACCGATCTGAGGACCTTTCTGGGCTGGGATATCCGCACCGACTCGGCCAGAATGATCATGTACTTCATCTGCGTGTTCCTGCTGCTGGCATGCATTCTGTTTGGTCGCTTGATCCTGACATCGAAGCTGGGCCGCTTGCTGCTGGCGATGCGCGACAAGGAGGAGCGGGTGCGCTTCTCTGGCTACGACGTGGCCAGTTTCAAGATCTTCGTGTTTTCTGTTGCGGCCGCCTTCGCCGGAATCGGTGGTGCCATGTTCACGCTGCAAGTGGGCTTCATGTCGCCCTCGTTTGTCGGCATTGTGCCATCGATCGAAATGGTGATCTTTGCCGCTGTTGGTGGGCGCATGTCGTTGCTGGGCGCCGTGTATGGCGCTTTGCTGGTCAATTTCGGCAAGACCTATTTTTCCGAGACGCTGCCTGAATTATGGCTGTTCCTGATGGGCGGTCTGTTCATCACGGTAGTGATGTATTTCCCCAATGGCCTGGCCGGCTTGTACGACAGTCACGGCAAGCCATGGTTTCTGCGGCTCTGGTGTCGTCTCGGGACCAGCGCGCCGGTGGCAGATGAGAAGGCCGAACCGGTGGTCATGAATGTAGTGCAAGCGAAGGCGTCCAAATGAGCAAAGCACCGATAGGCATGCAAAACATGAATCGTCCGGTACTCTCGGTTGAGGGATTGACCGTGTCATTCGACGGTTTCAAGGCGGTCGATAACCTGAACCTGTATGTCAGCCGCAATGAGGTGCACGTGGTGATCGGCCCGAACGGTGCCGGTAAAACCACGTTGCTCGATTTGATCTGCGGCAAGACTCAAGCCACTGCCGGCAGCATCCGCTTCAAGGACCGCGAACTGACCAAGATGCGCGAGCATGACATCGTGCGCGCCGGTGTCGGCCGCAAGTTCCAGACACCATCGATCTATGAAAGCCTGAGCGTGTATGAAAACCTGGAAATGTCCTTTCCACGCGGGCGCAGCGTGCTGGGCGCGCTTACTTTCAAGCGCTCGCAAGATGTCATCGAGCGCGTCGCGCAGGTTGCCGATGACATTTTCCTCAGTGCGCATTTGTACGAACAAGCCGACCTGCTGTCGCACGGACAAAAACAATGGCTGGAAATCGGCATGTTGTTGATGCAGGAACCGGAATTGATGATGTTGGATGAACCGGTCGCCGGCATGAGCGTTTCCGAACGCAGCAAGACCGCTGAACTGTTGAATCGCATCAGCGCGGGGCGCTCGGTGCTGGTCATCGAGCATGACATGGAGTTCGTCAAGAGCATCGCGCACAAGGTGACGGTGCTGCATCAGGGCAAGGTGCTGGCCGAGGGCAGCATGGAATCGGTGCAAGCGAATCCGAAGGTTATCGAAGTCTATCTCGGCCATTGAAACCGATGATGTACTAACCCCCTAATCACGCAACTAATTAATCAACCAAGCGAGCAAAACGCCATGTTCAACATTTCGAATCTCGTTTCAGGCTATGGCCAGAGCGAAGTGATCCATGACATCAGTCTGTCGGTTCCCAAAATGGAGATTGTGGCCATCATGGGGCGCAATGGCATGGGCAAGACGACCTTGTTCAAGACGCTGATGGGCATATTGCCGCAGCGCAGCGGTAGCGTCGAACTCGACGGTGTGCAGCTCGGGGCGCTGGAAAGCTACCAGCGCGTGGCCAGCGGCATTGCCTACGTGCCACAAGGACGGATGATTTTTCCGAACATGACGGTGCTGGAAAATATCCAGACCGGCCTCGCTGCCAAGGCCGGCGGCAAGGTGCCCGACGAACTGTATGCACTCTTTCCGGTGCTGTACGAGATGCGCAATCGCAAGGGCGGCAATCTGTCCGGCGGCCAGCAGCAGCAACTGGCCATTGCGCGCGCGCTCGCGACCGATCCGAAGGTGTTGTTGCTCGACGAGCCGACCGAAGGCATACAGCCTTCGATCATCAAGGATATCGCTAGAAGCCTGAAGGAAATTCGCACGATGCGCGAACTGACGATCATCGTCTCCGAGCAGGTGCTCAGCTTCACGCTCGACATCGCCGACCGCTTTCTGGTCATCGACAAGGGCCGCTTTGTCTATGAGGATGTGCGTGCCAATGTCGATGCGCCCACCATCAGCAGCTATTTGTCGGTCTGATGTCAATCCAAGGCCGATCCGGCATCAGTGGTTTACACCATCCATTTGCCTTACCAACGAAGGAGTCACAATGCGACACGGAGACATATCGAGCAGCAATGACACTGTCGGCGTAGCGGTCGTCAATTACAAGATGCCGCGCTTGCATACCAAGGAACAGGTGCTGGCCAACGCCCACGCCATCGGCGAGATGCTGATCGGCATGAAGAGCGGTTTGCCTGGCATGGATCTGGTCATTTTTCCTGAATATTCGACCCACGGCATCATGTACGACGCGCAGGAAATGTATGACACCGCGTCCACGATACCCGGCCCCGAAACCGACGTTTTTGCCGCAGCTTGCCGCAAAGCCAATGTCTGGGGCGTGTTTTCGATCACCGGTGAGCAGCACGAAGAACATCCGAACAAGGCGCCATACAACACGCTGATCCTGATGAATAATCTGGGCGAGATCGTGCAGAAATACCGCAAGATCATGCCGTGGACGCCGATCGAAGGATGGTATCCGGGCGATGCCACCTATGTCTGCGACGGGCCGAAAGGGATGAAGATCAGCCTGATTATTTGCGACGACGGCAACTATCCTGAAATCTGGCGCGATTGCTCGATGAAGGGCGCCGAGCTGATCGTGCGCTGCCAGGGCTATATGTATCCGTCGAAAGAGCAGCAGGTGCTGGTCTCGAAAGCGATGGCCTTCATGAACAATGTCTACGTCGCTGTCGCTAACGCCACCGGCTTCGACGGCGTGTATTCGTACTTTGGCCATTCGGCGCTGATCGGCTACGACGGGCGTACGCTGGGTGAATGCGGCACTGAAGAGATGGGCATCAACTACGCCGAGCTGTCGGTGAGCAGTATCCGCGATGCGCGCCGCAACGGGCAATCGCAAAATCACCTGTACAAATTGCTGCACCGAGGCTACACCGGCACCATCAATTCCGGCGAAGATCCGGCCGGCGTCGCCGATTGCCCCTTCGATTTCTATAAGACCTGGGTCAATGATCCACAAGCGGCCCGGGCCCAGTCCGAAGCGCTCACCCGCACCACAGCCGGCACGCCGGAATGCCCGATCGCCGGCATCCCGAACGGTGCCACCTTGAACACCTGAAGCGCATTTTTTGACTAGGGGAACTCCATGATCGGTTTCATGCACTACAACAAATTCGGTACCGACGGCTTTACCGATAGCGGCAAGGCGCGCAGTGCCGCGTCAGTCCAGACCTGTCCGGTCTGCCAGCTCGTGTTCAATTCTAGCGGTGGCACTTTGCCTGACGGAACGGTGTTGCCAAGGGAAGACTGGGTGCAGCAGGTTTGCACGGCGATCAAGGACGACACCGTCAGCGGCGGTTATCAGGCAGGTTGCTGTGCCGGTGCTTTCCCGGCGTCCTGACGCGTCGTTTCCATTTTAGCTTCACTTTTTTTGTTACCCAACAAGGAGTCACCATGCAGCACTTCACGATCAAACCCGGCGTTCCTCTTGCGCAGCAGGCAGAACTGGGTCACAACCGCTGGCATCCTGATATTCCGTTTCTGTCGCGCGTCAAAATAGGCGAGGAAATCATCATCGAGTCGCTCGACTTTCTCGACGGACAGATCAAGGACAATGACGATGTCGCCGATGTGCGCGATGTCGACCTGACCCGCGCCCACCCATTGACTGGTCCGTTCTACATTGAAGGTGCCGAGCCTGGCGACCTGCTGGTCGTCGATTTGCTCGACATCAAGCCGATCACGCCGGTTGGCTTTTCAGGCGTCTTTGCAAAATCGAATGGCGGCGGCTTCCTGGCCGATTATTTTCCGGAACCGGCCAAGGCGATCTGGGATTTGAAAGGCTTGTACGCGACCTCGCGCCACATTCCGGGCGTGCGTATCGCCGGACTGACGCATCCGGGCTTGATGGGGTGCTTGCCGTCGATGGATTTGCTTAACGAATGGAACCGGCGCGAAGCGCCGCTGGCCAAGCTTGGACTGGCCAAACCACCCGATCCGTCGACAGCCGTGCTGCGCGGCGTGACCGGCGCTGCGTTCGACAAAATGGCAGGCGAAGCGGCGCGCACCGTGCCACCGCGCGAGCATGGCGGCAATACCGACA
Organism: Janthinobacterium sp.; assembly: GCA_047623125.1. Lineage (GTDB taxonomy): Bacteria > Pseudomonadota > Gammaproteobacteria > Burkholderiales > Burkholderiaceae_D > Janthinobacterium. The sequence continues at coordinate 29,132 of JBLHNV010000001.1, forward strand.
TCAAGGACTTGTCGGCCGGCACGCGCATCTTCTTCCCGGTGTATGTGAAAGGCGCCGGATTTTCGATGGGCGACTTGCATTTTTCTCAAGGTGATGGCGAAATCGGCTTTTGTGGCGCCATTGAAATGGATGGCGCCACCCATGTCGTGTTCGATCTGATCAAGGGTGGCATGGCCAAGTACGGTTTGACCGCGCCGATTTTCTTGCCGAGCGTGGTCAAACCGCATTACAGCAAGTACATCACGTTCGAGGGCATCAGCGTCGAGAACGGCAAAAACTATTACCTCGACGCCACCGTCGCTTATCGTCAGGCTTGCCTGAAGGCGATCGATTATCTGACCCGCTTCGGCTATACCGGACCGCAAGCGTACATGTTGCTGACCGCCGCACCGGTCGAAGGGCGCATCGGCGGCATCGTCGATATTCCGAACTGTGCCTGCACGGTGTCGATTCCGACCGAAATTTTCGATCAGGACATCACGCCCAAGGGCATGCTGAACGATCTGGCGCACTGGGGCAGGAAGTAAGGTCGCCAGTAAGGTCGCCAGTGATTTTTCGCGGGGCCGCCGGCTCCGCACTTTTTTCAATCAGTTCGAGGAGACGACACGATGCCGCTTTATGACATTCATTGCAGCGAGTGCGAAGGCATTTTCGAAAAAATGCTGCCCGTGGCCGCGCTGCACACCGCCACCATCTGCCCGTATTGCCAGCAGCAAACGCTCGCCAGACCGGCCTTGAATGCCGCCCGGGTCGGCCTGCAGATCGTCGATTCCTGGAAGCCGCACAGTGGCGCCGAACGCCTCGCCGGCAGAGGCGTGGGCGGCGAAGGCACCAGCACCCGCCGCATCCGTAACAGCGTGCTGCACAACTGCAAGGGTCAAAATTGCAGCATTTGCGAGTTGCCGTAACACCGGTTGGCGTATCCTTGTTAGGCCAGTTCGATCAACTCGATTGCATCGCCCATGCCTGCGTTTGTCGAGCAGCCGATGCCAAATTTTTTATTCAGAGCGGGCTGCCGGATGCAAACTGGCCCACAGATGCGCTGCCGCCATGCTCCTGTGCGGCCGGTAGCGCTCCAGCATGGCCTGCGCGCAGGCGATTGCCGGTTTTTCCGCTGCGCCTTTCAAGCGCTGCAGCGCGAGCCGGACCGCGCCGTCACCGTGCAGTGAGCAATCCGCCGCGCCATAGCCGCGCAGCAGCGTGTAGTTGACGCTCCACGGACCGATGCCCTTGATGGCGAGCAGCGCTGGGGCGATCTGGTCCGGCGCCAGCGACAGGTCCAGTTGGCCGCTCTCTGTCAGGCGCGCGATGCGCAGCAGCGTGTCGGCCTTGGCGCGTGAAAATTTGCGGCTGGTCAGCGCATCAAGGTTCAGGCGCGCCACGTCACATGCTTCCGGGTAGCAGCACAGGCCGCTGCTGTGGGGGCGCCCGGCTTGCTGGATCAGGGTGCGGCGCAGCGCAATCGCAAACGACAAATTGATTTGCTGGCCGATGATGGCCCAGCTCACAGCTTCGAAGATGCTGGCCGCCTGCACGATGCGCAATCCCGGCTGGTTCCGCACCAGCGGCCCGAGCAGCGTATCGCTGCTGGCGAGCGCGAGAAACGGCTCAGGAGCGATGCGCAAACCCAGCATGCCCGGCAGCGCAGCGCGCGCTTTTTCGATGGCGCCAGCGGGCAGAGCGCCATCGGCTTGCAAGGTGCAGATGGCATGCTGGTCATGCAGCGCGATATCGACGACGACGGCTACGCCGCGCAGCAGCATGCCTTTGCGGATGCGGGTCGGGCCGGCCTCAGACGCTGGCGCCGGATCCGGTTGTGATTCCACTCTGGAATTGCGCTGCAAAGCCGGCTTCAAAGCCGGCGTTAAAATCGAGCCCGGAATCATCTGCTCGGCGCAGCCTTCCTTGTCGCGCGCGTGGAAGGCCAGCACGTCGCGCTGCTGGTAGCCGGGCGGCAGCGCAATGCTGATACTACGCGCGCAGTCGATGACGTTGCGAGGCACGCTAGCGCGCTCCCGCCTTGCGCAGCCAAGCCAGGTTGGGCCTGATGCCGGTGACCAGCGCGGTGCCGGTAATGATGATCGCCGATCCCACGATCGTGTACCAGCCTATCGTTTCGGACAGGAACAGGTGGCCCCAAAGGATGCCGAACAGCGGTACCAGAAAAGTCACCGTTAGCGCCGACGTGGCACCGACGTCTTGCACCAGGCGGAAATACAGCAGGTAGGCGACGCCGCTGCATAGCACGCCCAGCGCCAGCATTGCGCCCATCACGCCGATGCCCGGGGTCGCCGGCGCCGGGAACAACGGCAGCAGCGGCAGCACCAGCAAGGTCGCCGCCCACATGCTGCCATGCGCATTGGCGAACGGTTCGATCGCTGTCGCCGACCTTGCCGCATTGGCATAGGTGGTCGCTATTCCGTACGAAAATGCCGCCAGCAGCGCGGCCATGATGGCGGGCAGTGCGCCGGCCTGGGTTGCGATCCGGTCGAAGCCGACCAGCAATGCGACGCCTGATATGCCCAGAAGCAGGCCGACGATGGTGCGCGGCGCCAGCGCCTTGCGCATCCAGCATGCAGCGATCAGGGCGCCCCAGATCGGCGCCGTGGCATTAAGCACTGACAGTATCGAGGCCGACAGGCTTTGCGCTGCATAGGCGTATAACAGGAAGGGCAGCGCCGAATTGAAGCAACCCAGCATCAGGTAATGCTTCCAGTGCTGACGCAGGTTCAGCGATTTTTTCAGCAGCAGCGCGACGATGGACAGGAAAATCGCAGCGAATCCGACCCGGTATTCGATCGTCACGGCCGGCCCCAGCACGGGTGCGCCTATGCGCATGAACAAGAAGGATGCACCCCAGATCGCAGCCAGCAGCAGCAGGCGCAGGAAACTTGCCGGATTCATCGCGCTGCAGTGACCGGCTCAGGTCCGAGCTTCAGGTCAGCGCGCAAGCGACGACGCCAGGTTCGGTCGGCGCAGCGGCGTGCGCGATTTGCAGCGAGGCCGGCACACCGTTCTTGATGGCGGTCATTTCGGCCATGATCGAAATGGCGATTTCGGCCGGCGTCTTGCTGCCGATGTAGAGTCCGATCGGGCCGTGCAGGCGCGCCACCTGTTCTGCGCTGACGTCGAACTGGAGCAGGCGCTCGCGCCGGTTCGCGTGGTTGACGCGCGAACCGATGGCGCCGACATAAAATGCCTTTGATGTCAGCGCTTCCATCAGTGCCAGGTCGTCCAGCTTCGGATCGTGGGTCAGCGCGACGACGGCGCTGCGCGCATCGAGCCGGACCTCTTGCATCAGGTCGTCGGGCATCGTGTGCACCAGTTCGACGCCATCGACTTGCCAGCCGGCGCGGTATTCTTCACGCGGATCGCAGACGATGACGTGGTAATCCATCGCCGTCGCGATCTGCGCCAGAAAGCGCGACAATGGACCGGCGCCGATGATGAACAAGCGCCAGCGCGGACCGTGCAGCGTGATCAAGGCATCAAGCGACAATTGCTGCGTAGCGCCGGCTTCCGCGGTGGCCAGCGTCACCGCGCCGGTGGCCAGGTCGAGGCGGCGCGCCACCAGTTCATGCTGCGCCAGTCGCTCCAGCAATTCGGCAATCCGGCTGTGCCGGGTCAGTGTTTCGATGGCCAGTTCGATGGTGCCGCCGCACGGCAGGCCGAAGCTGCGCGCCTGATCAGCGCTGATGCCATAGCTGACGATGTCGGGAACGGTGTTGTCGATGCCGTGTTCACGCATGCGCGCCATCAGGTCATCTTCGATGCAACCGCCAGACACCGAGCCGGTTACGCGGCCATCGTCCCTGATGGCGAGCATGGCGCCGATCGGGCGCGGGCTGGAACCCCAGGTCTTGATGACGGTGACGAGTTGGCAGCGATGGCCTGCGTCTATCCATTGCGCGCTGGTTTTCAGGACTTCGAGATCGATGCTATCCATCGGGGTAGCGCTCCTTTCTTGTGTGCTTGAATCAACCGTGGAATATACTACGGGCTTGCAAAGCTTGCTGAGAGAGACAATGACACGCCAGACCGAAGATCAAGTTGAAGTGGAAGACGACATAAAAGATGACGTCGATGATGGTGATGATGGTGATGATGGTGAGCCGAAGTTCGGACGGCTGCTGATTTTTTTGATACTCGCCGTCATTTTTTGCGGCGTGCTGACCTGGGTCATGGGGCATTACTTCCCTGATTTCCCGAATTTCAGCTGACACTGCGTCCTCGCTGCAACGGTTTTAGCCGTCAAGTTGCTGCCGGCATGGCCAGTCGCGGATGCCCGACTGGCCATGCCTGATCAGGGCTGCAGCGGTTCGCGGCTGGCTTGCTTGGACTTGATCTCGGCGACGGTTGCGTCGATCGCCGTGACCCGGTAAGCGATATCCGGATGGTTGGCCGTATAGCTGTTCATCATGCTTGCCGGGTAGGCGCTGGCCAGGCGTTGCCAGAACGGTGCCACCTGGTTGATGTCGTAGCCGGCGCGTGCCAGCAGGTACAACGCCAGACTGTCGGCATCGGCATCGCGCTGCTGCGGCATCACCTTGATCCCCGCGCTGCCGATCAGCATCGACAAGTCGGGGTGCACGCTGGCCAGATTGTCGATGATGCCGGCCAGCGTGGCTGACGAGTTCTGCTTCGACGGATGCTCCAGAATATTGTGCGCCATGTCTTTTGCCATCACGTAAGCGATTTCGGTATTGTTCCTGGTGAAATTGATCATGCCGCGCGTGAGCATCACGCGCTGGCCATCGGCATAGGAATTGATGTTATCCGCATTGCCCAGTTCAATCCGGAACGCGCAGGTGCGCGTGATCGGCACGTTCAGCACCATTTCTTCCTGGCCGCGTGCGATCGTCATCTTCAGCGTCGAGCGCTTGCGCAGCAGCGGTCCGAGCACTCCGGCAGCGCCGGTTTCGGCGCCAGGGCCGGTCGGCAGCGGCTGGCCTTCGGCTGAGATCAAACCATCGCCCTCGCGCAGGCCGGCCCGCGCCGCGCCGCTGCCGGCCAGCACGTTCGATACCTGCAGCCGGTCGTCGTAGCCGAGCACCGCTTGCGCCGCTTCGGCATAGTCGCCGGGAAAAGAGAATTTATTCTTGGCAGTGAAGCCAAGCAGGCTGCGCGCCTGTGTCTTGCACAGATCGGCATTGATGATCAACAGCGGTGCGGCGACCATATAGAGTCTGTCCTGCAGCGCCACCATCTGGCGCAATTCATCGCTGGCGGTGCGCATTTGCGCGCTGCTCATGGTGTCTGTATTGCCATTGCCATTGCCATTGCCACTGCCACTGCTGTTCTCGCCGGGCAGCAGGACGCTGGCGCAAGCCGACAGCAGCAGGGCCAGCGCCACTGCGGCAACGCGGGTCCCCCATCTTGCATGAGGCATGTAGCGCATCGACACTCTTGGGTCAGGCATGAATATCCTTAATGTTTGCCGGTGCTGCCAAAACCGCCGGTACCGCGCTCGCTGGTATCGAATTCATCGACGATATTGAATCCCACTTGCAGCACCGGAACGATGATCAATTGCGCCAGCCGTTCCATCGGAGTGAGGGTGAATGCATGCGATCCCCTGTTCCACGTCGATACCATCAGCTGGCCCTGATAGTCGGAATCGATCAACCCTACCAGATTGCCCAGCACAATGCCGTTCTTGTGGCCCATGCCGCTGCGCGGCAAGATCATCGCGCAATAGCCGGGATCGCCGATGCAGATCGCCAGTCCGGTCGGGATCAGGATGGTCTGGCCGGGTTCTATCGTGACCGGCGCATCTATGCAGGCGCGCAGATCGAGGCCGGCGCTGCCGGGGGTGGCGTAGGCTGGCAAATGCTCTTGCATGCGCGGGTCGAGGATCTTGATGTCGATGGATTTCATGTTCAGGTCATTTTCATGTTTGGTGCATTCGTTGTAGGCATTTTGCTGCCGCTTTATTGTTGCCGCGTGATCACTTCTTTGCGGCCATCCGCAGCGCTATTTCTGCCACCAGCATGCGCGCCAGCGTCAGCTTGTCGGCGCGCTCAAGCACGCTGTGGCCCTGCTCGTCGAACAGCATGACGGCATTGTCGTCACGCCCAAAGGTGTCGTGGCCAATGTTGCCAATGAGCAGAGGAATATCTTTTTTCTCGCGCTTGCGCGCGCCGTATTCGACCAGATTTTCCGATTCTGCCGCGAAGCCGACGCAATACGGTGCGCCTGCCAGTTTGGCCTTGGTGGCGACGGTGGCCAGGATATCGGGGTTTTGCGCGAACTGCAGTGCCGGCGGCGTGCCGCCTGGCTGCTTCTTCATTTTCTGCGCGCTGGCATTGACGACGCGCCAGTCGGCCACGGCAGCCACGGCAATGAACAGGTGCCTGCTCTCCACATTCGCCATGACGGCATCAAACATCTGCTGCGCGCTTTGCACGGCGATGCAGCGCACGCCGGTTGGTACATTCAGTGCTGTCGGGCCGGACACCAGCGTCACATCGGCGCCCGCTTCCTGCGCCGCGCGCGCCAAGGCATAACCCATTTTTCCGGACGATAAATTGGTTATGCCGCGCACCGGATCGATGGCTTCGAAAGTCGGACCGGCCGTGATCAGAACGCGCTTGCCAGCGAGCACCTTGGGCTGGAACAGCGCCACCATGGCATCGTGTAATTGCTGCGCTTCCAGCATCCGACCCAGGCCCGTTTCGCCGCAAGCCTGGGCACCGGCGCCCGGGCCGAGGATGAGGATGCCATCCTCGGCCAGTTGCTTGCGATTGCGCTGCGTGGCCGGGTTTTGCCACATTTCCAGGTTCATCGCCGGCGCCACCAGCAGCGGCAACTGGCGCGGGCGGGCCAGGCATAGTGTTGACAGCAAGTCGTCGCAGACGCCATGCGCAAGCTTGGACATGAAGTCAGCCGAGCAGGGAGCGATCAGGATCGCATCGGCGCCGCGCGTCAAGTCGATATGCGCCATGTTGTTATCGACGCGCGGATCCCACTGGCTGGTGTAGACCGGATTGCCTGATAACGCCTGCATCGTCACTGCCGTGATGAAGTGGCTGGCCGCATCCGTCATCACGACGTGCACCGAGGCGCCGCTGCCGACCAGCAAGCGGCACAGCTCGGCCGCTTTGTAGCAGGCGACACCGCCAGACAGGCTGAGGATGATTTTCTTGCCCGATAGTTGCATTGCGACTCCTTGCTTTGATTGGCTCTATTTGTTCACGCGCCGCAATTCATCGATGATGAACAGCAGCGCGCCGATCGAAATGGTCGCATCGGCGACATTGAAAGCGGGGAAGTGACCCCAGCTGTGCCAGTGGAAATCGAGGAAGTCGATGACGTGGCCGTACATGATGCGGTCGATCACGTTGCCGATCGCGCCACCCAAAATGAGCGCCAGCGCCCAGCAAAACAGCCGCTGTCCGGCGTGCTTCTTGAGCAGATAGATAATGAATACCACTGCGATCAGCGCGATCGCCGTAAAAAAATAGCGCTGCCAGCCGCCTTCGTTGGACAGAAAACTGAATGCCGCGCCGCGGTTATACGCGAGCACCAGATTGAAAAACGACGTCACGACGCGCTCTTCGCCGAACACGAACAGTTTGTTGACGGTGATCTTGGTGATCTGGTCGATCAAGGTGATGATGGCAGCGATGCTCAGCCACGGTAGCATGCTCGATTGCGGTTTCGTTGAAAATCGGTTCTTGTTGGCCATGGAATTCCAGATCGAGGGTTGGTGCCCTGTTGCGCATGCGCATGCGCCGGGGCGTGGCGATGGTCGCGGCTGTGAAGCCGCGGCCATCGTTCGTCATCTTTATGCGATCGTGCGCGTTTCACCGCGACCGAACAGATTGCTGACGCAGCGAGTGCACAAGGTCGTGTGCTCGGCATGCGCGCCGACATCTTGCCGATAGTGCCAGCAGCGCTCACACTTGGCTGCGCTTGATGCGCTGACGGCAATGCTTTCTTCTGCCGCCGTTGCCACTTCAGACACCTGCACCTGGGACGTGATGAAAACGAATTTCAAGTCATCGCCCAGGCTTGCCAGTAGCGCGAATTTGGCACCGCTCGCTTTGATCGACAATTCTGCCTGCAGCGATGAGCCGATGTTGCCGGCGCTGCGCACTTCTTCGAGTTGCTTGGTCACGTCGGTGCGTACCGCGCGCAGCAGAGCGAACTTTTCCAGCAATGCGGTGCCATCTTCAACCTGCGGCACATCCCAGTAGGTTTGCGTGAAAATGGTTTCATCGCTGGCCTGAAAAGCGTCGCCGGCGGCGAAGATGGCCCACGCTTCTTCGGCCGTGAACGACAGCGTCGGCGCCATCACGCGCAGCAAGCTTTGCGTGATGTGCCACAGCGCGGTCTGGGCCGAGCGGCGCGCCTTCGACGTCAGGCTGGACGTGTATAAACGATCTTTCAGGATGTCGAGGTAAAAGCCACCCAGGTCTTCCGAGCAGTAGGTTTGCAACTTCGAGATCACCGGATGGAACTCGTAACGCTCGTAATGCGCCAGGATCTCCGCTTGCAATTGCGCGATGCTGGCCAGCGCATGACGGTCGATATCGAGCATCTCAGCGACCGGCACCGCATCCGTGACCGGGTTAAAGTCGGACGTATTGGCCAGCAGGAAGCGCAGCGTGTTGCGGATGCGGCGGTATGATTCGGTGACCCGTTTCAGGATTTCATCCGAGATCGACAATTCGCCCGAATAATCGGTTGAAGCGACCCACAGGCGCAAGATGTCGGCGCCCAGCGTATCCGAAATCTTTTGCGGTGCGACGACGTTGCCTTTCGACTTGGACATCTTCTTGCCTTCGCCATCGACCGCGAAACCGTGCGTCAGCAAGGCCTTGTACGGCGCGCAGCCGTTGAGCATTGACGACGTCAGCAGCGAGGAATGGAACCAGCCGCGATGCTGGTCCGAGCCTTCCAGATACAGATCGGCCGGGAATTGCAATTGGCTTGAGTGCGAACCCTTGCCTGCAGGTCCGCCCAGCACGGTCTGGTGGGTGGAGCCGGAGTCGAACCAGACGTCGAGCGTGTCCCTGTTCTTCACATACATCGCGCAATCGTCGCCCAGCAGCACCTGCGGTTCCAGCGTCAGCCAGGCGCCAATGCCATCTTTTTCGATCAGTTGCGCGACCTGTTCGAGCAGTTCGGGCGTTCTTGGATGCAGTTCGCCACTTTCCTTGTGCACGAAGAACGCCATCGGCACGCCCCATTGGCGCTGGCGCGACAGCGTCCAGTCGGGCCGGTTCGCGATCATGCCGTGCAAGCGGGCCTGGCCCCAGTCCGGGAAGAAGCGCGTGGCGGCGATCGCGGCCAGTGCAGTTTCGCGCAGTGTGGCGCCACCATTCTTGGGCGTGAGGTCCATGCCGGCGAACCATTGCGAGGTGGCGCGGTAAATGATCGGCGTCTTGTGGCGCCAGCAATGCATGTAGCTGTGTTCGAACATCTTCAGGTGCAACAGCGTGCCGGCCGCTGTCATCGCGTCGCAGATCGGCTTCGACGCTTCCCAGATCGACATGCCGCCGAACAGTGGCAGCCACGATGCGTATTTGCCATCGCCCATTACCGGTTTCAGGATGTCGTCATCGGTGATGCCGTGCGCCCTGCAGGAAAGGAAGTCGTCGACGCCATAAGCGGGCGCCGAATGCACGATGCCGGTGCCGCTCTCGGTGGTGACATATTCTGCCAGGTAAAGCGGCGCCAGGCGCTCGTAGCCGGCGTGCTGCGTGGCCAGCGGATGGTGGAAGCGGATGCCAGCCAGCGCGGCGCCTGCGCAAGTAGCGATGATGCTGCCCACGCGCTGGTAGCGTGCCAAACACGACTCAACCAGATCCTGGGCCAGGATCAGCAGCGCGCCAGCGGGCTGCGTTTCGACCAGTGCGTAAGTGATTTCCGGATGTGCGTTCAGCGCCTGATTGGAGGGGATCGTCCAAGGCGTCGTGGTCCAGATCACGATCTGGCCATCGCTCGATGGCAGTGCATCGAGGCCGAAGGCGGCGGCGACCTTGGCCGGTTCGGCGAACGGGAAGCCGACATCGATCGCGGGGTCGCGCTTATCCTGGTATTCGACTTCCGCTTCGGCCAGGGCCGAGCCGCAATCGAAACACCAGTTGACCGGCTTCAAGCCGCGATACACATAGCCTTTGTCGAGCAGGGTGCCGAGCGCGCGCAATTCATCGGCTTCATTGCCGTAGTCCATCGTCAGGTAGGGCTGGTCCCAGTCGCCCAGCACGCCGAGTCGGATGAAATCCTTCTTTTGACGCTCGACCTGTTCGGTCGCATAGCTGCGCGCCTTGCTCAGCACGTCGGCGGTCGGCAGGTTCTTGCCATACTGTTTTTCGATCTGGATCTCGATCGGCATGCCGTGGCAATCCCAGCCCGGCACGTATGGCGCATCGAAACCGGCCATCGTGCGGGCCTTGATGATCATGTCTTTCAGGATCTTGTTGACCGCGTGGCCGATGTGGATATCGCCATTTGCATACGGCGGGCCGTCGTGCAGGATGAATTTGGGGCGTCCGGCAGCGGCCTTGCGGATGCGCTGGTAGATTTTCTTGTCTTGCCATTGCTGCACCCATTGCGGCTCGCGCTTGGCCATGTCGCCGCGCATCGGAAAGGGTGTCTCGGTCATGTTGACCGGATATTTGCTGACCGGCTTCTTGCCTGACTTTGGCTGTTTTTGCGTCTGGGGTGCGACTGGTTTATTGGTATCGGACATATTTTTTCTTTAAGGTGTGTGTTCGGGCGCGCCCGCGCGCAGCGCAAAATAAGAGTGCTGGCGACGGCGTCAAATTCGGTCAGTCGCGGTGATGCTCGTGCGCTGCTGCGCGAAATAGGCGCGCGCGCGCAGAGAGTCTTGCGCGATCGCCGCCGTAAGCGTCGGCAAGTCTGCGTATTTTTCTTCATCGCGCAGCTTTTCCAAAAATTCGACGCGCACCAGCTTGCCGTAGCACGCCGCGCTATAGTCGAATAGATGCACTTCGAGCAGTACGCGGCCGCTGTCGTCAACGGTCGGGCGCACGCCCAGGCTGGCGACCGCCGGCAATGGCCGCGGACCTAGTCCGTGCACTTGAACGACGAAGATGCCCGATAGCGCAGGGCGGTGCGCGACGCGCAGGTTCAGTGTCGGAAAACCGAGCGTGCGGCCCAGCTTCTGGCCGTGGACCACATGGCCGGAAATCGCATACGGGTGGCCCAGCAATTTCTCTGCATGCGCAAAATCGGCGCTGGCCAGTGCGCTGCGCACGGCCGACGACGAAATGCGCGTGTTGTCGTTCATCACCGTCGGCAGCGTCGTCACGTGGAAGCCGTATTGTTTGCCCGCTTCGATCAGCATCTCGACATTGCCGGCGCGCCGGGCGCCGTAACAAAAGTCATCGCCGACCATCAGCCATTTGACATGCAAGCCATCGACTAGCACCCGTTCGGTAAATTCGCGCGGGCTCAAAGCGGCGAAATGGGTGCTGAAGTGCTCGACGATGACACGGTCGATGCCATTTGCCGACAGCGATTGCAATTTGTCGCGCAAATTGGCGATGCGCGGCGGTGACTTGCTGATGTCGCCTGCGCGCGCCGAGAAAAACTCGCGCGGATGGGGTTCGAACGTCATGACAGCCGCTTCCAGATGCAAGTCGGTAGCGGCGCTGCGTACGCGCGCAAGCAAGGCTTGATGGCCGTAGTGCACGCCGTCAAAGTTGCCGATGGTAAGTGCGCAAGGCGTACGCGCCTCGGCATTGGGAAGTCCGCGGAATACCTTCATGGGAATGGTCGTGAAAACTGTCGCAAAGTGGTGAGTAAATGGCGGATAAATGCGTGATTATACCGGTGGATTATACCGGTGGATTATACGGACAATCGCGCAACAGTTGCGCGGATGCACACTCGGGGCCGGGACCGGGGTCACATTTTGGCCGGAAAAAAACCAAAAGCGATGCCTGCAGTGCGCAGAGATCGCTTTTTTCGGGGCTTGGACCGGCGCCGGTGCCTGTATTGAAGGCTACAGTGGACGGTTGAGGTGCAAAATCCAGTAGCGCGCCAGATCGGCCGCGCCATTTTTGCCTTGTACCGATTTCAGCGCTGATATTGCATTCGTCTTCTTGCCAGCAATCGCATAAGCGATACCCAGATGCAATTTAACTTCGTCAGGGTGCTTTAATGCGCCCATCTTGACCGCTTGCGTCATCAAGGCCAGGCCAGCGTCGACATTTCCGTTCGATACTTGCGCAAAGCCGAGCGCGGCGAGGCCATCGGCATTCTTTTTCTTGAACAGTTCGGCTTCGTCGGTTGCCAATGTTTTCGCGTCAGCAGCCTGGTTTTTCAGCGCCAGTTCTTTCAGGCGCAGGTGGCGCGCCGCGTCGCGACCGGTGCCCAGCGCGCCGCTCTTGTAGCCTTGCTCGATGACTTTCAGCGCTTCGGCCGGATTGTGCGCCAGCAGTGACAATTGGCCCATTTCCATGTAGTGGGCCGGTTTGCTGATCAAGCCGTTGGCCAGTTTGAGGCGCATCACATCGAGTCCGAGCCGGTTTGAAAATCCGGGCTTGCCTGATACGCGGTTCAGCAAGTCGGCCCAGTAGCTCGCTTTCGGGTAGCTGGCGGCGAGTTTTTCCAGCGTGGCCACGTAACTTGCCTTGTCGCCTTGTTTCAGCTCGATGTTGGCCAGCATTTGCAATTGCGCTTCCGACGCGCCGCGGCCGGTCTGTGCAGTCAGTTCCTTCGCCGCTTGCGCGTAATTGCCGCTCAGGTAGTAAGTCTGTACCAGCAAGTCGCGCATCTGCGTATTTTCGCCATCTTTCAGCGAACGGTTGATCCAGACGATTGCTTTCGGCCAATTCTTGGTGCGGTAATACATACCGGCCAGCGCTTGCGTAAATTTGGGAACGTTGGCCGCAGACAAGCGGCCCGAGTTCAGCACGAATTCGAATGATTTGGCAGCCATCTGGTTGTCGCCGGCGCCAACGGCGGCGTTGCCGCGCACGTACTCGATCTGGTACTGCTCGAACGGTGTCTTGGCGGCCACACGGTCAGCGTCGCGCAACTTGGCCAAAGCTTCCTTGTGCTTGCCCGAAGACGTCAGTTTTTGTGCTTCCTGCAGCGGCTTGCCGATTTCCGCACGCACGGTGTCGGCCGCGTGCGCGAGCGCACCGATGCCGAGCAAGGGCGGTGCCAGCGCAAGGCCGATGGCAGCCATCAACAGGCCAGTGAGCACGCGTGAGCGCAAACCACGCAACATGCAATCGAGACGAAATGGGGACATGGATATTCTTTCAGTAAAAACGAGGCAGGGGGGAGCGGCTGCGCACCCTGCAAATGCGCGATGTATGCATTGGGATTGCGCGTTGCCGCACTGCAGACGTCGATCCGTTACTGGAACTGCTCGTTTCCAATCAGCCCGATCTTGGTCACGCCCAGGCGCTGCGCCGTTGCCATCACGCCAGCCACCGATTTGTACAACACCAGCTTGTTCGGACGCAGATGCACTTCCGGCTGGTTCGCTTGCGCGGCGACGCCTTGCAGCTTGGCCTCTAACGTGGCGCGGTCCGGCACGACCGTGTTGTCCCACAAAATGGTGCCATCGAAATCGACGTCGATCGTGACGATCACCGGTTCTGCGGTGACCGGTGGTGGCGTGCCGACCGGCATGTTCAGGTTGACCGAATGATTTTGCTTCGGAATCGTGATGATCAGCATGATGATCAATACCAGCATCACGTCGATCAACGGCGTCATGTTCATTTCCATCATGGGTTCCGGATCAGCCTTGCTGTTGTCGGAGCCGATATTCATGCTCATGGTGTGTCCTTGAAAAAATAATCACTACCAGTCAAACCAGGCCCGCAAGCGCTGCGGCAACTGGCACCAGCGCTTGTCGCTAGCGGCAGGGCTGGTCAGTTTTTGTCCGGCGGTTCGGTGATGAAACCGACCTTCTGGATGCCGGCGCGCTGGGCCGTGTAGATCACCTTGCCGATGTATTCGTAGCGCACATTCTGGTCGCCACGTATATGCACTTCCGGTTGCTGCGCCTTGGCGGCCTCGACTTTCAGGAAGTCGAACAACGCATCGGTATCTTTCAGCCGGGTCTGGTTCCAGTACATCTCGCCATCCTGGTTGACGACGATATTGACGTTTTCCGGTTTGGCTTTCAAGATCTGGTTGGTCTCCGATGGCAGATTAATCTTTTGTAATTTGAGCACCACCGGACTCGTGATCAAAAAGATGATGAGCAAAACCAACATGATGTCGACCAGCGGCGTCGTGTTGATTTCAGACATGACCTGATCTTCATCCGCATTGCTATCGGAGCCGATGTTCATCGACATGATTTATCCAATCTTTTTTGCGCCGGCAGCGCGGCCGGCTTCGCTGGTCGACATTGCGCCGGAAATCAGCACTGAGTGCACGTCGGCGCCGAAAGAACGCACATCCTCCATCGCGCTCTTGTTGCGGCGCAACAGCCAGTTATAACCCAGCACGGCCGGCACCGCGACGAACAAGCCGAACGCGGTCATGATCAACGCTTCGCCGACCGGACCGGCGACCTTGTCGATCGAGGCATTGCCGGTCATGCCGATGTTGGTCAGCGCACCGTAGATGCCCCATACGGTGCCGAACAAGCCGATGAACGGTGCGGTCGAACCGACGGTGGCCAGGAACGACAAGCCATCTTGCAAACGCGACTGAACTTTGTCGACGGCGCGCTGGATCGACATCGTAACCCAGGTCGACAGATCGATCTGTTCCAGCAGTGCACCGTCATGATGCACGGTCGCCTTGGTGCCCGATTCGGCAATGAAGCGAAACGGGCTGCCTTCTTCCAGCGTGCTTGAACCGGCGGCGATCGAGGATGACTTCCAGAACTTGCTGGAGACTTCCTTCGCTTGTCTGAAGATTTTCATCTGGTCGATCAGTTTGGTGACGATGATGTACCAGCTGCCCATCGACATCAGCGCCAGGATCAGCAACGTGGCGCGCGGCACGAAGCCGCCTGCCCACACCGCCTCGATGCCGAACGGATTGTGCACTTCTTCTTTTTCGCCAACCTTGGGCGCATCTGCCATCGGCGCACTGGTTTCAAGCGCCGGGGTTGCGGCGGGGGCCTGGGCGTATGCCGGTGCTGCTAACAGCGAGGTCAGCGATAACAGGACTGCGGCAACGGTCATGCGGATATTCTTGAACATGCTTGCTCCAAAATTGTAAATTGATCAATCAACTGAATGTGGTTATATCGTAGCAGGGTGGCATCTGGTCGGGGCTTACTCCAGCATCCATACATACTGCATTTGCATCGACGATTGCTCCGGCTTGCCATCGGTGGTGCCGGGCTTGAAGACGCATTTACTGATGCCGTTGACGGCTGCCTTGTCCAGATCCCGGAAGCCGCTCGACTTCATGACCTTCGATTCGATCACGCGGCCATCGACCCCGATCACGAATTCCAGCGTCACGGTACCGGTTTCTTCGTTGCGCAGCGACGACCTTGGCCATTCGGGCTTGGCGCAATTGCTGAAGTTGGCGACCGCAGCGGTGCGTACCGATCTCGCTGGCGGCGCTGGCGGGGCCGGCGGTGCTGGCGGGGCCGGCGGCGCCGGCAATGCTTTTGCCAATTCGGTTGTGACCGGCTTGGCCGTGCTCGTGTTCGCGATCACGTTCGCTACCGGTGGCGGCTGTTGCACGTTCACTTCGACAGGCGGGATGAATGGCGGTGGCGGTGCTGTCATTTCAGGCACCGGAGGGGGCGGCGGCAGGTCTATTTTTGGTGACGCTTTCACTTCCTCGATAATTTTGGTCTCGACTGCTTCGGCTAGTTTGGTCACCATCCGCGTGCCCAGGCCGGTGACGATTCCGTAAGCGACCAGTATATGTAAGAGGACAACAACGGTTATTCCCGTAAAATTTTTTCCGGCATTTTTTTCATTCGAAAAATTCATCCTACTTTCTCCACATACCCAAAATTTTTGTTGCAAGCAAAGCCCAAAATGACGCCCAACACAGATCATGGTGTTGTTGACACGCGCAGATTATACCCATGAATTTTTGTTTGGCTGCGGCTCTTTCCTCGCTGAAATAGCTTGAATGGATCGCTTTTATTGCGCCCGTGCGACTTCCGGCAGCCAGGCCGCGCGCAGCGGCGCAGCTTTTTCAGCGCCGATGCCGGAACAGGTCAACAGTGAGCGTAAACGAGGGGAGAAGTCACATGCATGGCCGTTGCAACAATCGACGCAGCACATTGCCAGACGTGATGTTGCCGATCGTGCGCATAGGGCAGCATGATGCCGTGCCGTTCAACGATTGAACCCAATATTATTATAAATGAGAATCATTTCCAATTATATCGTGATCAATGAGATTGCGCCGGCACAATTGAATACTGCCAGCGGGCACGCAGCTACGCTGCCGCAAGTTGCCGTTGCGTGTCACGTTTGATGCGTGCGTTGCTAGCGCTGGAACTGCATTTGACGGCATTCAAGGGCGGCGGTTGCGTTTTTCCTGTTTGCATTCGAGCGTGCTGATGACGTCGCCGTCAGGGCTGATGGTGTCGAGGTGGACGTCGAAGCCCCAGAGCCGGGCGACATGCTTCAACACTTCGTTGGCTTGCTCGTTCAACGGCCGGCGCTGGAATTGGGTATGGCGCAACGTCAGTGAACGATCGTCGCGGGTGTTGACGGACCAGACCTGGATATTCGGTTCGCGGTTGCCCAGGTTGTACTGTTCGGCCAGTTGCTGGCGTACATAGCGGTAACCGGCTTCATCGTGAATCGCTGACACCCTCAGTTTTTCATGTTTGTCATCGTCGAGCACGGCAAAGAAGTGGAATTCCCGGATCAGCTTGGGCGACAGATACTGGGCGATGAAACTTTCATCCTTGAAATTGCGCATCGCAAAGTCCAGCGTCTGGCGCCAGTTGCTGCCGACAATATCGGGAAACCAGGCCCGGTCTTCCTCGGTCGGGTGTTCGCAGATGCGCCGGATGTCGCTCATCATCGCAAAGCCGAGCGCATACGGGTTGATGCCGCTGTAATGCGCACTGTCGATCGGCGGCTGATACACGACGTTGGTATGGCTCTTCAGGAATTCCATCATGAAGCCATCGGCAACGATGCCTTCGTCGTACAACTGGTTGAGGATCGTGTAATGCCAGAAAGTGGCCCAGCCTTCATTCATGACCTGGGTCTGGCGCTGCGGGTAGAAATACTGTGAAATCTTGCGCGTGATGCGCACGATCTCGCGCTGCCACGGTTCGAGCAGCGGTGCGTATTTCTCGATGAAGTAGAGCAAGTTTTCCTCGGGGTCGGGCGGAAAGCGCGACACGGTCATGTTGACTTCTTCCTCGGCGCGGCGCGGCACGGTGCGCCACAACTCATTGATCTGAGACTGGGCGTAGGTTTCGCGCTCCTTTTGACGCGCATATTCCTGCACCAGTGACAGCTTGGCAGGACGCTTGTAGCGATCGACGCCATAATTTTGGATCGCATGACAAGAGTCGAGCAGCAATTCGACCGCGTCGATGCCGTGGCGCTGTTCGCATTCGGTGATGTAATTCTTGGCGAACACCATGTAATCGACGATCGCATCGGCATCGGTCCACGCGCGAAACAGATAATTGCCCTTGAAAAAAGAGTTGTGGCCATAAGCGGCATGCGCGATGACCAGTGCCTGCATGGTCAGACTGTTTTCTTCCATCAAGTAGGCGATGCAGGGATTGGAGTTGATGACGATTTCGTATGCCAGCCCCATCTGGCCGCGCTTGTAGCTTTTTTCGGTACTCAGGAAGTGCTTGCCGAACGACCAGTGGTTGTACGACACCGGCATGCCGACCGAGGTGTAGGCATCCATCATTTGTTCGGCCGTGATGACTTCCAGCTGGTTCGGGTAAGTGTCGAGGCCGAATTGCGCGGCGACGCGGCGGATTTCATCGTGCGCCTGCTCGATCAGTTCGAAGGTCCATTCCGACTGTTCCGGCAGCGCCCGGGAGGGGACGAATTTATTGGTCATTTTGGTTGCTTCTTGAATAATTCGCGGAAGACCGGATAGATGTCGGCTGGCGTGACGATTTTTTTCATCGCAAAATGCGGGTGGTGGTCGGCTACTTGCGTGTATTGTTCCCACAGGTTTTGCGGCGGGCCGTCCGTGATCTCGACATAGGTGTAGTACTGCACCTTCGGCATGAGGGTATTGATCAGCAACTGTCGGCACAGTATCGAATCGTTGTCCCAGTTGTCGCCGTCCGACGCTTGCGCCACATAGCTGTTCCACTGGCCCGGTGCATAGCGCTCGTCGATGACCGTATTGAGCAAATTGAGGGCCGAAGACACCACGGTGCCGCCCGATTCGCGCGACGTGAAAAAATCATTTTCGTCGACCTCGGTCGCGGCCGTGTGATGGCGAATGAAGATCACGTCAATCTTGTCGTAAGCCCGCTTCAGGAACAGGTACAACAGAATGAAGAAGCGCTTGGCCGTGTCCTTGCGGGTTTCGTCCATCGAACCGGACACGTCCATGATGCAAAACATCACGGCCTGGCTCATCGGCTTGGGCACCTTGACGCGGTTGCTGTAACGCAGGTCGAACGGATCGATGAACGGGATCGCCAGCAAGCGCGTATGCAGATGTTGAATCAGGCGCCGCAGTTCGATCACGTGCGCATCGCTTTCCGGCATGTCCTGTGCCATCAATTGCGTCAGCGTTGTTTCGGCTTCGATGATGCTTTTGCGGGACGTGCCGCCAACGGCAATGCGCCGGCCCAGCGCGCCGCGCAGCGAGCGCAGTATGTGGATGTTTGATGGCGTGCCCGTCATGTTGTAACCAGCGCGCTGGTTCTTGAATTCGGTGGTGGATGTCAACTGCGTCTTGATCATGCGTGGCAGTTCAAGATCTTCGAAGAAATAATTCATGAATTCTTCGCGCGACAATTCAAAAATGAAATCGTCTTCGCTGGTCTGGTCGCTGTTGCCGGCCTTGCCGCGGCCAGAACCGGCGCCGCCTTTCGGGCGGCTGATTTGATCGCCTTTCTGGTATTCCCGGTTACCGGGTGTGACGGTTTCCCATACGCCGCCGTGCGCGTGGCCAAAGTTGGGTTCACCCACGTCCTTGACCGGAATTGTGATTTTTTCACCACTTTCAAGGTCGGTGATCGAACGCCCCTTGATGGCGCGTCCGACGGCGTCCTTGATCTGGCTCTTGTAGCGCCTCAAGAAGCGTTCGCGATTGATCGCGGACTTGTTCTTGCCCTGTAATCGACGGTCGATGAGGTAAGTCAAAACATGCCTCCTGCTGATGGTCGCCGCATGGTGGAATCGGCCCGGCTTGCCATGCCATGCCATGCCATGCCATGCCGGGCCGGCTGTCGCGTACCCGTGCTAAGACGATTTTCTGACGCGTAAATACCATTCGCACAGCAGCCGCACCTGTTTGGCTGTATACCCTTTTTCGACCATGCGTGCGACGAAATCGGCATGCTTGTTGGCATCGTCGGCGCTGGCTTTGGCGTTGAACGAAATCACCGGCAGCAATTCCTCCGTGTTCGAGAACATCTTTTTCTCGATGACTGTGCGGAATTTTTCATAGCTGGTCCAGGCCGGATTCTTGCCGCCGTTCGATGCGCGCGCGCGCAAGCCGAAATTGACGATCTCGTTGCGGAAATCCTTGGGATTTGAAATGCCGGCCGGCTTCTCGATCTTTTCCAGTTCGCTGTTGAGCGAATCGCGGTCGAAA
>JBLHNV010000002.1:0-41786 GCA_047623125.1 Janthinobacterium sp.
GGTCAACAGCGACTCCAGGTACTCCAGCAGCGGCGGCATGACAAGCTCGTAACCGTACAGACGGAAGTTGTCGAGCATCTGGCGGCGCAATTCTTCTATCTTGCGCGCTTCCGATGGCAATACATCAGCGATATTTTCGGGCAAAAGCCAATTCGGCATGGGGAAGTGGGGTGCGGATTAGGTTGACGTGCGTTGAAAAAATGAACTACTAGCGGCGCATGGGTACGCGTCAGGCGAAGCGTCCAGCGTGGCATTTTACGCGAAAATGACACGATCAGGGATAAGTTCTATTCCAGAGCGCCCGGGATCGGTACGACCGACCGCACCGGCTAGCGTAACTCCCCGGCGCAGCGGTGCTGCGCCGCCCCCGTGGAGGGGGCGGTCATACCGTTATTTTTTGCCGGAGGCGGCCGGTGCGGTGGCGCCTGAACCCTTGAAGTACTTGAAGAAGTCCGAACTCGCATCGACTACCATCACGTCGCTGCGCGCCTTGAACGACGCACGGTACGCTTCCAGGCTACGGTAGAACTTGTAGAACTCGGGGTTCTTGCCGAATGCCTGCGCATACGTATTCGATGCGGTCGCGTCGCCTTCACCGCGGATCTTCTCGGCTTTACGGTAAGCTTCGGCCAGGATCACGGTGCGCTGCTTGTCGGCATCAGCGCGAATCTTTTCAGACTCGGCAAATCCGGTCGAGCGCAACTGGTTGGCAACCCGCACCCGCTCGGACTTCATCCGCTCGTACACCGAATTGTTGATCTGCTCAACATAGTCGACCCGTTTCAGGCGCACATCGATGATCTCGATACCGATGGCCTTGGCTTCGATGGTGGTCTTGTTGCGGATCGCATCCATCACCTTGCCGCGTTCACCCGAAATCACATCGGCCACCGTGTATTTGGTAATTTCCTCGTTCAGCGCTGCCTTGACGATCTGACTCATGCGGTCGCGCGCACGGGTTTCATCGCCGCCGAAACTGACGAAATACTGACGCGGGTCGACGATACGCCACTTGACGAAGGTATCGATCAGGATATTTTTCTTTTCCGCCGTAATGAAACGGTCTGCGTCAGGCGATTCGATGGTCTGTATGCGCTTGTCCAGATACAGCACATTCTGGAATGGCGGCGGCAGTTTGAAATGCAAGCCAGGTTCGCTGATCACCTGTTTCACTTCACCCAGGGCGAAGACGATGGCGTATTTGCGCTTGTCGACGATGAAAACGGTCGAGGACAACAGCATGAGCAGGATAAAGCCCCCGATCAGGGCACTAACAATCTTGTTCATCAGCGGATCTCCCGGTCACGTGAAGTCTCGCGCGAACGACTGTCGCGTGGGCGCACCGACTCCACCAGTTCCGGCGGCAGTATCGCCGCCGGCGGCGTCGACGACGTCTTGACATCGCCGGCCGCCGTCTGGGCCATCAGCTTATCGAGCGGCAGGTACAGCAAATTGCTGCCGGATTTTGCATCTATCATGACTTTGCTCGCACTCGTGAACACTTGCTGCATGGTTTCTAGGTACATCCGGTCGCGCGTGACGCCCGGTGCTTTTTGATATTCAACCAGCACTTGCTGGAAACGCGACGCATTACCGACGGCGTTTTCAGTCACCAGCGAACGGTAAGCCTCGGCTTCTGCAAGCAGACGAAATGCGGCACCGGTTGCCTTCGGTATCACGTCGTTGGCATAGGCTTCGCCTTCGTTTTTCATGCGCTCACGATCCTGGCCTGCCTTGACCGCATCATCGAACGCACCTTGCACTTGCTCCGGCGGTTGCACGCCTTGCATCGTGACGTTGGTGATCTGTGCTCCCAGTTCATAACGGTCGAGAATTTCCTGCATCAGCTTTTGCACGTCGAACGCCACTTTTTCGCGTCCTTCGTACAGTACGAAGTCCATCTTGCTGCGACCGACGATTTCACGAATCGACGTTTCGGCAACCTGCCGCACCGTTTCCTCCTGCTCGCGGTTCGTAAACAGCCAATTGACCGGATCCTTCAGCGTGTACTGGACCGCGAACTGGATATCGATGATGTTCTCATCCTCAGTCAACATCAGCGACTCCTTGAGCTGCTTGTTGCTGACCGACGAGCGATAACCGATTTCGACCGTGCGCACTTGCGACACGTTGACGATCTCGTGGCTCTGAAATGGCGATGGCCAGCGCATGTTGAAGCCGGGCAGCGCCGTATGGCTGTACTTGCCGAACGTCATGACGATGCCGGCCTGACCTTCTTGCACAGTGAAGGCGCCGCTGGCGATCCAGATCACGAACGCAACAGCACCGACCGCACCGGCAGCGACGCCGGCGCCTTTCATGTCGGGCGGCGAACCACCACCCGAACCCTGACCGGGACCGGAATCAGGCCGTTTTTTCTGGCCCATGAATGCGCTCAGGCGCTGGTTGAAATCACGCCAGATCTGTTCGAGGTCGGGCGGACCGTCGCCGGGCTTCTTACCTTCCTGAGCGTACTTATTGTCGTCTTTCGAGCCCCAGCGGGGATCATTGAGCGACAATTTCGTGCCTATTTTTTTAATGAGGGAAACAAACATGCTAGCGGGATCCATGATGGGTAGAGGTTGAAGTACTATCGACCTGGTCAGCTCCGGAAGATTGCTCCGGGCCGGCATCGCCTTGCTCATCGTACTCTTGCTGCTGATCTTGCTGCTGATCTTGCTGCTCATTGTGTTGCGGATCATCCTGCTGATAGTGCTGCAACTGCCATGCTGCGGTGGCGCGCTCATGCGCTGGAACATTGCCGCTCGCTTCGATGATTGCCTCACGTATCAGGTCAAGACCAGTGCCTTTCTGAGCACTGATGAAGACGCGATGAATCTTGCCGTTTTCATCGCGCTCCACCGAAGGCTCCAGTGCGGCCGCGTCGATCTTGTTCCACACCAGAATTTGCGGAACATGGTCAGCGCCGATCTCTTTCAAGACCAAATTTACCTGTTCGATCTGTTCCATGCGCGCCGGCGACGCTGCATCGACGACATGCAGCAGCAGATCGGCATGGATCGTTTCTT
This sequence comes from Janthinobacterium sp., assembly GCA_047623125.1. Taxonomy (GTDB): domain Bacteria; phylum Pseudomonadota; class Gammaproteobacteria; order Burkholderiales; family Burkholderiaceae_D; genus Janthinobacterium. The sequence goes on from JBLHNV010000002.1 coordinate 3,030, forward strand.
CCAGCGTTGCGTGAAACGCCGCCACCAACTGGTGCGGCAATTCGCGCACGAAGCCGACGGTGTCGGAAATGACGACATTGCCCGCATCCGGACCCAGATACACCCGGCGCGAGGTCGTATCAAGCGTCGCAAACAACTGGTCGGCGACATACACGCCGGCCTTGGTCAACGCATTGAACAGCGTCGACTTGCCGGCATTCGTGTAGCCTACCAGCGAGACTGAAAAAGTCTGGCTGCGTCCGCGCGCGCGGCGCTGCGTTGCGCGCTGCTTGTGCAGCTTTTCAAGACGCGCACGCAGAGCCTTGACCCGGTCGCCGATCAGACGGCGGTCGGTCTCGAGCTGGGTTTCGCCTGGACCGCGCAAACCGATACCGCCTTTTTGCCGCTCCAAGTGGGTCCAACCGCGGATCAAGCGCGTCGCCAGATGCTGCAATTGCGCCAGTTCGACTTGCAATTTACCCTCGTGGCTCTGGGCACGCTGGGCAAAAATGTCGAGTATCAAACTGGTGCGGTCAAGCACCCGGATTTCGAGGCGCTTTTCCAGATTACGCTGCTGAGCTGGCGACAATGCATGGTTGAAGATCACAATCTCCAGCGCATGGTCGAGCACGGCATCCTTGATTTCATCAGCCTTGCCGCTACCGACGAAGTGCGCGGCATCCGGACTGGAACGCTTGGCCGTGATGGTCATGACCGGATCGACGCCCGCAGAGCGGGCGAGCAGCGTCAATTCCTCGACGCTGGCGGCAAAATCACCCTGACCGAAGTCAATACCGACTAAGGCTGCGCGCATGTCAGGCTCAAGAAATCAGGAATGAAAAGAACAACGGGGGACTTAAAACTCAATGATCTACTCCGCTTCTGGTTCGATATTGAGATTGACGGCGCGCGCTGGCACCACGGTCGAGATGGCATGCTTGTATACCATTTGGGTGACAGTGTTGCGCAGCAGAACGACGTATTGATCAAACGATTCAATATGCCCCTGAAGCTTGATGCCGTTGACCAGATAGATCGATACCGGCACATGCTCTTTGCGTAAGGCATTGAGGAATGGGTCTTGTAACAGTTGCCCTTTGTTGCTCATGAAAGCTCCGTAATGTTGTCATGCTGAAGATAATCTTATCGTACTAAAGACTTGGAGGCGAGTCGCTTGATTTCAAGTGCTGAAACAGCACTCTGTTGCAACAAAGTGATGCCTCCAAGCTACTGTAACCTGTTTTGACCTTGCCTGTCGTGCGCCTGTAACTATTTCGACGTTCTTGCGAATGGATTTTTACCCGTGCGCAGTTCAATGCGCAATGGCGTACCGACCAGCGAAAACGTATCGCGGAAGTGTTTTTCCAGGTACCGCTTGTACGGATCGCCGATCGCGTCCAGTGCGTTGCCGTGAATCACGATAATCGGTGGATTCATGCCGCCCTGATGCGCATAGCGCAATTTCGGCCGGATCGATCCCTTGCGGCGCGGTTCCTGCTTTTCGACTGCCTCGATCAACGCGCGCGTCAGCTTCGGCGTCGACAAATCGCACATCGCGGCGGCATATGCGGCGTTGATCGACTTCATCAGCGGGCCGATGTTGGTGCTTTTCAGCGCCGAAATGAAATGGGTTTGCGCAAAGGACAGGAAATCGAGCTTGCGATCGATATCGATCTTGATCTCGTCGCGCTGGTGCGACTGCAAGCCATCCCATTTATTGACGGCCACCACCAGAGCGCGGCCTGACTCCAGCACGAAGCCGGCGATGTGCGCATCCTGTTCCGAGATGTCTTGCTGCGCGTCGAGCAACAGCACGACGACGTTCGCTTCCGAGATCGATTGCAGCGTCTTGACGACCGAGAATTTCTCGATCGATTCGAACACCTTGCCGCGGCGGCGGATACCGGCCGTGTCGATCAGCGTGTATTGCTGACCGTCGCGCTCAAAGGGAATTTCGATCGAGTCACGCGTCGTGCCCGGCATGTCGAATGCGATCACACGCTCTTCGCCCAGCAGCGTGTTGACCAGCGTCGACTTGCCCACGTTCGGGCGGCCGACGATCGCGATCTTGATGCCGCGCTGAACCTTGTCGAGCTCTTCCGGCTCGGGCGGACGCAGCGCGAATGCCTGGTCCAACGCAACGTCGACCAGATCGGTCACGCCGTCGCCGTGAGCCGATGAAATCGCATACGGATCGCCCATGCCGAGTTCATAGAACTCGGCTACGACGGCCGTGTAGCGCATCCCTTCGCTCTTGTTGACGACCAGAATTACCGTGCGCCCGCTCTTGCGCAGAAAATCGGTGATGGTCTTGTCGTGTGGCGTCATGCCCTGGCGACCGTCGACGATGAAGATGACGACATCGGCCTCGGCGACGGCTTGCTTGGTCTGCAGCGCCATCTGGTGCATGATGCCATCCTTCGCCACCGGCTCGAATCCGCCGGTATCGATGACAAGAAAGGGCCGCTCACCGACGCGGCCTTCGCCATAATGACGATCGCGCGTCAAGCCAGGCAAGTCGGCCACAAGCGCGTCGCGCGAGCGGGTCAAACGATTGAATAAGGTCGATTTCCCAACGTTGGGTCGACCTACGAGTGCTATTACCGGCTTCATTGCATTACTCGACCGCAAGAGCGATCACTGTCCCTGATTGGGTTTGAAAAATCAAATTCGAGCCTGCGATGACGGGGACCGAAACAATCGGGCTGCCGTCGGTGCTGATTCGACCTAAAAGTGCGCCATCTTCCCGTGACAGAAAGTGGATGTATCCTTGGTAGTCGGCGACCGCGACCGAGCGCCCGAACGAGACGGGAGCCGACAAGCGGCGGTAAGCTAGCTTGTCCGTCTTCCAGGCGCTTTGACCGCCTTCGCGGCTGAACGCCGAGAGCGCACCAGTTTCATCGGCAGCAAATACGAAGCGCTGGTCGATGCCGACGCCGACGTCGGACGACAAGGGTTTGCTCCAGCGCCCGACGCCGGTTTCTGCATCGAGGCAACCGATGCGCCCCTGATACGACGCCGAGCATAAATCTTTTCCGAAAAGGGCCGGCGTGCCGGCGACGTCAGTGACGCGCTCCAGTTCGGTGGCGCCGCGCGGTTCGCTGAGCACCACGTCCCAGCGCGGCGCACCGGTGGCCAACGTCAAGGCCAGCAATTTCCCGCCCGGCTGCGACAGATACAGGTTGGGGCCTGCAATGACCATGCCAGGCGCATTGCGCAGCGTCAGAGCTGGCATGCTGCGCAACAGATTCCATTTAGGCACGCCGGTTTTGGCATCGAAGGCGGTGACACGGTTATCGGCGCTGCGTACCACGACCATGCCTTGTCCGACCACTGGCGAGGACAGTACTTCGCTCGAAGCTTGCTCTTTCCACAGCAGCTTACCGTTGCCATCGAACGCAAGGATTGCGCCATCGGTGCCACCGACCGCGACGACAGCGCCGTCGGAACCAACGCCGGCAGTCAGCTTGACCCCGGCCTTGATGCGCCAGATTTCGCGTCCGGTTGCCGCGTCCAGCCGCGCGATGCTGCCATCAGCGGCAGCCACGAACACGCTGCCATCGGCTTGCACCGGCGAAAATGCGTGGCCGCCCGACTTGCCGATAGACTGCTGCCAACTGGTACGCACGGCGATCGACGACTTCATCTCGACCAGTGCAGCAGGCGTATTTTTGGTGCTTTTCGATGCAAACGGATTCAAGGAGCTACAGCCCGTCATCAGGACCAGCAAACTCAAACCTACAATTTGTTCGGTACGACGCATAAATTTAACCTTATTATCTACTGACAATTCACGCTGAAAAAAACATGCTAGCGGCAACACCCGGTTCAGGGCGCCGCCGTCGCTGCCGTCAGCGCCGGTGCACCGGTCGCTTCGAGCTTCAACTGGATCAATTGATAGCCTGGATTTTTCTTGTCAGTCGCATCCAGCGCTTCCTGGTAGGCGACGCGCGCTTCAAGCAACTTGTTTTGCGCGACCAGGATATCGCCCTTGCGATCGGCCACGTTGCCTGCAAACTGCGACAGTGTCGCGCCGGACAGTGCTGCCAGCGCCGCGTCATAGGACTTCTCATCAAGCAACAAGCCGGACAGGCGCAGCTTGGCGATCGCCTTGTATTCGGCATTGCCATGCGTAACGGCCCATTCCAGCTGCCCTTTGGCAACGTTCATGTCGCCCGCCTCAAATGCGCTTTTGGCTGCTGTCAGCGCACCCATCTGTGCATAGGCAGTGCGTCCGAAGCGCGCTTCCATGTCGCTGGCGGCGCGCTGCACCTTGGAATCGTCTTTCGCTATCAACGCTTTTTGCAGCTCATCGTACAACTGAGACGCCTGGACCGATTGCGTACGCTGGTAATAATTCCAGCCGGTCCAGCCGCTGTAAGCGGTCAGTACGAGAATCAAGAGCCAGGTAAACAGGTTGCCGTACTGATTCCACCACGCTTTGAACGAGGCCAGTTGTTCTTGCTCTTCGAGATCGTATGCCATGAGTATCGTGTTTCAATGTTGAATGGTGAATGGTGAATAATGCGCAACCGTGTGACGCTGCAACTTGCACCGTCGGCGCCGGCAATTAAGCGAACTCAGTGATGGTAATGCACGTGATCATGATCGTGGCCATCGCCAACGATCTGGTCAACCAGATGATCGACAACGGTGTCGAACGGCACCGTGTTTTGCTGCTGCCCGACGCTCGATGAACGCAGCGCCTTGATGCTGGCGACATGTTGCGTCACTTCATCCTCGCCGAGGATCACGGCGAATGCCGCACCGCTGGCATCGGCTTTTTTCATCTGGTTCTTGAAGCTGCCCGCGCCATTGCTGGCTGCGCAATGTAGCACAACGTCGAGACCGGCATCGCGAATTCGTTCAGCCAGCACGAACGCCTGCAGTTGCGCAGCCTCGCCCTGATGCACCAGATAAACATCGCACTGATTCGGCATTTCCGGTTCGCCCGCCTCTTTCATGAGCAACACCAGCCGTTCGATGCCCATCGCGAAACCGACTGCGGGAGTCGCTTTGCCACCGAACATTTCGACCATGCCATCGTAACGACCACCGGCGCACACTGTGCCTTGCGAGCCAAGCGCATCGCTGACCCACTCGAACACGGTACGGTTGTAGTAATCAAGGCCACGCACCAGGCGCGGATTGATCGTGAACGGAATATTGTTGTGATTGAGAATCTTTTGCACGCCTTCGAAGTGTGCCAGCGATTCGGCGCCAAGGTAATCGAGCAACTTGGGCGCACCGTTAACCAACTCCTGCATGGCAGGATTCTTGGTATCGAGAATGCGCAAAGGGTTGCTGTGCAGCCGGCTCTTGGCTTCCGCATCGAGCACATCGGCATGCCCTTCGAGGTAGGCGATCAGGTCGGCGCGGTGGCGCAGGCGCTCACTGGCATCGCCGATCGAATTCAATTCGAGGCGGATGTTTTCCAAGCCCAGGTCATCCCACAGGCGACGGCACAGCATGATCATTTCGGCATCGATGTCCGGGCCGGTGAAGCCGATCGCTTCAGCGCCGAACTGAAAGAACTGGCGGTAGCGGCCTTTTTGCGGCCGCTCGTGGCGGAACATCGGCCCCTTGTACCAGAGCCGCTTCGGTCCCTCATACGTCAGATTGTGCTCGACGACCGCACGCACCACACCGGCCGTGCCTTCGGGGCGCAAGGTCAGCAAGTCGCCATTCATCGCATCGGTGAACGAGTACATTTCTTTTTCGACGATGTCGGTAACGGCACCGATCGCGCGCGCAAACAGCTTGGTTTCTTCCATGACCGGGGTGCGAATCTGCTGGAAGCCATAGCTTTGCAGCACCGACTGCGCGGTGTTTTCAAACAATTCCCACAGCGCAGCATCGGCCGGCAAGATATCGTTCATGCCTTTGATCGCCGTAATTTTCTCGAATTTTTTATTATCTGACATGGTCATTTCTATCTGGTCTTTTAAGTTGCAGCAAGCGGTTGGCCATAATGGCTTTTCACGTAAGCGAGCACGATGTCCTGGAACTGTTCAACGATGCGCTCGCCACGCAGTGTGACCGTCTTCTGGCCATCGACAAATACCGGTGCCGCCGGCGACTCGCCGGTACCTGGCAAGCTGATGCCGATATTGGCATGCTTCGATTCGCCCGGTCCGTTGACGATGCACCCCATCACGGCGACGTTCATGCCCTCGACGCCCGGATAGGCTTTTTTCCATTCCGGCATCTGGGCCCGCAGATAACTCTGAATATTGTCCGCCAACTCCTGGAACGTGGTCGACGTGGTGCGCCCGCAACCCGGACAGGCAATCACCATCGGCGCAAACTTGCGCAATCCCATCGTTTGCAATATCTCTTGCGCAACCACGACTTCCCGGCAGCGGTCGCCACCCGGTTCCGGCGTCAGCGAAATACGTATTGTGTCGCCTATGCCTTCTTGCAGCAACACCGACAAGGCGGCGGTGGAGGCGACGATGCCCTTGCTGCCCATGCCCGCTTCGGTCAAGCCCAGATGCAGCGGATAGTCGCAACGGCGCGCCAGTTCGCGATATACCGCAATCAGATCTTGCACGCCCGACACCTTGCACGACAAAATGATGCGATCCCGGCCCAGGCCAACCTCTTCGGCGCGCAGCGCGTTTTCGATCGCCGACGTCACCAAAGCTTCATACATGACCGCTTGCGCACTCCACGGCTGCGCACGCGCTGCGTTCTGGTCCATCATGCGCGCCAGCAAAGCCTGGTCCAGACTGCCCCAGTTGACGCCGATGCGTACCGGCTTGTCGTAGCGCGCGGCCACTTCGATCATTTGCGCAAACTGCGTGTCGCGCTTCGCACCCTGGCCGACGTTACCCGGGTTGATGCGGTATTTCGCCAGCGCCTGGGCGCATTCGGGATAATCATTGAGCAACGTATGGCCGTTGTAATGGAAGTCGCCCACCAGCGGCACATGGATGCCCATCTTGTCCAGCTGGTCGCGGATATACGGAACGGCCGCGGCCGCCTCGGGCCGGTCGACGGTCAGACGCACCATTTCGGACCCGGCGCGCGCCAATTCCTTGATCTGAATCGCGGTGCCGATCGCATCAAACGTATCGGTATTCGTCATCGACTGAACCACGATAGGTGCGCCGCCACCGACGGCGATCCCGTTCGCCACCACCACCCGACGCGTGACGCGCCGCGCCGAAGGCCCGGAACCGGTGAAGGGTGAGGCATCGGTCATCATTTGATCGCCCTGCGCAAGAAGAGACTTGTCATTCATCATTCGATCGCCAACCTTGTTATGGAACTGCCGCCCGTTGGCGCCAGACTGAGCGACACGCCACGCAAGGTCGCAGTCACACCAGCGGGATTGCCGACAACCAGCGACACGGGCTGGGTAATGTCGAAAGTCTCGGTATTGCCAGCCCGGACAATGCCGGAAAACAGTGGCGATGCGCCGCTGCTGCGCAGCTCCATCCATGAATCCTGAGTCACCGTCAGCACCAGTGTATTGTTCACTTGCGCAACTGGCGTCTTCGCAGCCGCAGGCAGCGCCGGAGCGACCACGCCCGCCACCGGCAATGCCGCCGCGCGCGGCGCCGTGCCAGGAGCGGTCGGCACCGAAATCAGCGGCACCGACTTGGACTGTATCGGTGGCAACTGGAAGCCTGGCTTGGTCACAGAAGACGCACTCTGGCCGCCGGCCATCAATGACGAAAACACGTCCATCTTGTAAGCACCCAACAGCACCAGCGCCAGCAACAGCACGATTACGATGAACCAGCCCCGGGAGACCAGCGAGCGCTGCGTCATCGATGGGAAACGCACTTCGGAAAACGACGTCGTGCTTTCGCGCCGCGGCGCTTGCTCGTCATGGCTGGTGATTGTATGCACTTCAATCATCGCCACCAGCGGCACCGCATCGAGCTTGACGACCTTGGCATAGGCACGGACAAACCCACGCACCACAGCCATGTTCGGCAATGACGCCGAATCCCCCTCTTCGATCGCAATCACCTGACGCGGCGCGAGCTTGAGCTGGTCGGCCACTTGCTGGACGCTCCAGCCCATCGCTTCCCGCTTGGCTTTCAATTGCACACCGGGCGCTTCGAGCGTGGACTTGGCCGACTCTGCATTCGTTGGGATCACTGTTTCAGTCATTAAACGTTCCTCGTTGGTAGGCAGCATATTCGGGCGTAGCAGAATGATGGCGCCGCAATTGCGTCACCCATGCTGCCTGCGCCCCCCCGTCACCCAGCCGATGCTGCACCTTGATCGCAAGCCACACCACATCAGCGCTCAAACTTTCCATTTTTGCCGTCTTGCTCAGCCGGGAAATGAACTCGCCGGCCCGCACATAATCGCGTCGCTCGTAGTACAACTGCGCCAGATTGGCATTGGTTGCCGCCAGATCGGGCGTCATTGTCAGCGCCTGCAGCAAATACCGTTCGGCATTGGCCAGGTCACGCATTTTCAAACTGCATGAGCCGGCATTGTTCAATGCATTCGCCGGGTACAGATAGGTACGGTTTTTCAGCGCCGCGTCGAAATACGCGATCGATTGCGCAGCCCGTCCATCCTGACACAGGAACGATCCGTAGTTATTACTCAAATCCGGGTTATGCGGCGCCAGGTTCAGCGCGCGCAGGAAGTTATCTTCTGCCAGTACCGACTCGCCCATATTCATGTAGATCAGCGCCCGCACGCCATACGCGCTGGCCAGGTCAGGGTCGGCCTGCAATGCCTTCTTGATTTCGTCGAGCGCCACGGCCATCTGGCCATGTTCGTAATATTCAATCGCCAGTTGCATCCGGATCAGTGCGCGCTTCTGGTCCACCGTCTGGTCGGAACTGGTGGCCAGTTCCGACCTGCCGCTGCCGCCATTGCCAACAGCGCACGACGCCAGCAGCACTGCCAGCAACATGACTGGCAGCAGAAACAGAGAGCGCACTACCGCCATCAGGAGGATATCTCCACGATGCGACCAAAATCGGGACCGAACTTTTGCTGGTACTCGGCCATTTTCTCCATCCGCTGCTGAACCTTGGTGCGATCTTGCACTTCGCCCGCAAGTTGACCGCAGGCGGCGTCGATATCGTCGCCGCGCGTCTTGCGGATCGTGGTCACGATGCCAGCGTCCATCAAGACCTGAGCGAAGGCCTTGATGCGCGGATTTTTTGAACGAAACAGACCGGACTCGGTAAACGGATTGAACGGGATCAAGTTGAATTTGCACGATACGCCGAGCACGCGATCCTGCACCAGCGCCACCAGTTCGCGCGCCTGCTCGTCGCTGTCATTGACGCCGTCGAGCATGCAATACTCAAACGTAATGAAGTCACGTGGCGCAAATTCAAGATAGCGCTTGCAAGCGGCCATCAATTCGGCCAGCGGATATTTCCTGTTCAGCGGAATCAGGCTGTCGCGCAGCGTATCGTTCGACGCATGCAGCGACACGGCCAGAGCGACCGGCACTTCTTGCGACAGCTTGTCCATCATCGGCACCACGCCGGACGTCGACAAGGTCACGCGGCGGCGCGACAAGCCGTAGGCGTTATCGTCAAGCATCAGCTTCAGCGCGGTCACGGTTGGCTCAAAATTGAGCAGCGGTTCGCCCATGCCCATCATCACGACGTTGGTGATCTGGCGCTCGCCTTTCGGACCCGGTTCAATGCCCTTGGTCTTGCGCAATTCAAATTCGGCCATCCACAACTGGCCGATGATTTCGCTCACCGTCAAATTGCGGTTGAAGCCTTGCTTGCCGGTCGAACAGAAGCGGCAATTGACGGCGCAACCGGCTTGCGTCGAAATGCACAGCGTGCCACGGTTTTCTTCCGGGATAAACACGGTTTCGATCGCATTGCCCTGCCCGACATCGAGCAACCACTTGCGGGTGCCGTCGACCGACGTATGGTCGCTGACCACGGCCGGTGACCGCACCATCGCGCGCGTCGACAACTTGTCGCGCAGCGACTTGGCCAGATCGGTCATCGCATCAAAGTCGGAGGCGCCGAACTGATGTATCCAGCGCTGCAACTGCTTCGCGCGAAACGGCTTCTCACCCAATTCGGCGCAATAAGCGACGAGTTGCGCGGGATCGAAGTCCAGCAAATTGGTGAGCGTAGCCGTCGTAGTCATTGTATTCTCTAAAGTGTCTGGTAAATCCGCTCATCCGGAGCCGGATGAGCGGTGTAAAACTATTGTATTGCCAATTGCGTTGCTTTATTAACGCGAGTACACGTTCAAAGCAGGGAAGAAATAAGCGATTTCGACAGCAGCGGTTTCAGCAGCGTCAGAACCGTGAACGGCATTGGCATCGATCGAATCAGCGAAATCGGCGCGAATCGTGCCTTTTTCCGCCTTCTTAGGATCGGTAGCACCCATCAGGTCGCGGTGGGTGGCAATCGCGTTCTCGCCTTCGAGAGCTTGCACAATCACAGGGCCGGAGATCATGAAGTCGACCAGATCCTTGAAGAAAGGACGAGCAGCGTGCACAGCGTAGAAGCCTTCGGCTTCGGCGCGCGACAGCTGGATCATGCGCGCAGCGATAATCTTCAGGCCAGCGCCTTCGAAACGGCTATAGATTTGGCCGATGACGTTTTTTGCGACTGCGTCAGGTTTGATGATCGACAGGGTGCGTTCGATTGCCATTTGTAAAAACTCCAATAAAAAGAAAGGTGGTTTAAAACAGAAAATTGATGTATCAGTCAACCTTCGAGTTTACCACAATTCACCACGTAACTGACCTCTGATGCGCCTTCTTCCGGTCGCACGGGCTTCTTTTATGGTAGTGGGCGGTTCGCCCTGCCGCCTTAAGCCAGGCTTCAGATAAAAATTTCCAACCATGGTATGCTCGACTACATAAACCATTACCCTGAAACAAAAAAACGGAGTTATTTTGAACCAACACACCCAACCAACCTACGACCTGTCGGGCGACACGCAAGTGGTACGCCACCAGGTGTTGCGCAACACTTACTGGCTGTTGGCGCTGTCGATGATACCGACGGTGCTCGGCGCCTTCATCGGGGTTCAGATGCAACTGCCGATGCTCAGCGGCGGCATGGGCATGATCATATTCATGGCGATCGCATTCGGCTTCATCTTCGCGATCCAGAAAACCAAGGATTCCAGCATTGGCGTCGCGGTATTGCTTGGCTTCACGTTTTTCATGGGCCTGATGCTGACCCCGATCCTGACGCGCACGCTGGGCTATTCGAACGGCGGCACGTTGATCATGACCGCGTTCGGCGGCACCGCGACGATTCTGGCCGTCATGGCCAGCATCGCCACCGTCTCCAAGCGCGATTTCTCGGCAATGGGAAAATGGCTGTTCGCCGGCGTCATCGTGCTGATTCTGGCATCGGTCGCCAACATCTTCCTGGGCATGTCGGCGCTGTCGATCGTCATTTCAGTGATGGCCATTGCGATCTTTTCCGCCTTCATTTTGTATGACGTGCAACGCATCGTCAATGGCGGCGAAACCAATTACATTACCGCGACACTGAGCATCTACCTCAGCGTCTACAACATCTTCGCCAACTTGCTGGCACTGCTCGGCTTGGGTGGCGGTAGCCGCGACTAGGCATTCCAGTCAAGGCGCTGCAGTTCAATGCGCGCCTTGAGCATCGAACCGCATCAAAAAGCCGACCTCAGTGCACCGAGGTCGGCTTTTTTTACGTCATCGGACCCGGATTGTCTTTCTAAGCCAGATCGAATACCGCGATCGATTCGACGTGCGAGGTGTGCGGGAACATGTTGACGACACCCGCTTTTTTCAGCACGTAGCCGGCATCTTGCACCAGGATCGCGGCATCGCGCGCCAGCGTAGCCGGACTGCAAGAGACGTAGACGATGCGCGTGGGCAACAGATCAGCATGATGCTGGCGCAATTGGGCCAGCGCCTGGCACAGCGCCACCGCACCATCGCGCGGCGGGTCGATCAGCATGCGATCGAACTTGCCCAGCGCAATCAGGTCCGCACCCGTCACGTCAAACAGATTGCGCGTCGAAAATGTCGTTTTATCGGCCAGGCCATTGGCCTGCGCATTGTCTTGCGCACGCGCGCTCAAACTGGCGCTGCCTTCGATGCCGACCACAGAACTGGCCCGCGTCGCCAGCGGCAACGTAAAATTGCCGATACCGCAAAACAGGTCGGCTACGCGCTCTTGCGGCTGCACATCGAGCAGGCGCAATGCCGTGCCCACCAGCGTGCGGTTGATATGGTGGTTGACCTGGGTGAAATCGACCGGCTTGAATGGCATGCGAATGCCGAATTCGGGCAGCAGATAGTGCAATTGAACATTGAGCGGATAAAACGGCACCGCCGTTTCCGGAGCACCCGTTTGCAGCCACCACTGAATACCCCATAGATCGGCAAATGCCTTCAGCAGCACCTCATCGTGCGCATTCAAAGGCGCCATGATGCGCAGCACCATCGCCGTCACGTCTTCGCCGACCGCCAGTTCAATCTGCGGCACGTGTTCCATGATCGATAGCGCGGCGATCAGGCTGCGCAGTGGCAGCAGCATGGCCGATATTTGCGGCGGCAGGATTTCGCAGCGATCGATATCGGCGACAAAAGCCGATTTCTTTTCATGAAAACCGACCAGCACGACATCTTTCGCTTGCACGTAGCGCACCGACAGCCTGGCCCGGTAGCGATAGCCCCAGGTCGGGCCATGCATCGGACGCATCACCGTTTCAGGCTTGATCTTGCCGATGTGCTTGAAGCTGTCTTCCAGCACACGCTGCTTGATCGCGACCTGGGCCGATGGCTCCAGATGCTGCATTGAACAACCGCCGCAGGTGGCAAAGTGGATGCACTTCGGCTTGACCCGCAGCGACGATGCGCGGTGCAATTCGGTCATGCGCCCCATTTCCCAGTTCTTCTTTTTCTTGAACGAGACAAAGCTGACCAACTCGCCCGGCAATGCGCCTTCGACAAAAATGACCTTGCCCTGCGTGCCATCGTCGTTTTGCAAATGGCCGACGCCGCGCGCGTCCATGTCGAGCGATTCGATTCTGATAATGTTTTCTGGCATGGCAATCAATGGTAAAAGTGGGGCCTGCGCCTGGCCGACAAAAGTGGCGGCAAGCAAGGAACAGGCAGGATTATGAGGGCAAACGGCGGGAAGGAAAACAGCAACGCTGCAGAAGTTCGCGACAGGCTGCGAAAAATACCAGCGCTACAGCAGCGAATCGCGCACCACGCCGCGCGCTGCCATCGCACGCTTGAGCTTGGCCAGGGCTTCCTGCTGGATCTGGCGCACCCGCTCGCGCGTGACCTTCATTTCGTCGGCCAACGTTTCCAGCGTAGCCGGGTCGTTGTTGTCGAGGCCAAAACGACGCATGATGACGATGCGCTGCTTGTCCGGCAGCGTGCGCAGCCACTCGCGCACCAGCACCGTCATTTCAAGATGTTCGGCGCGCGCATCCGGACCTGCGTCACTGTCGCCGGGCAGCATGTCCATCAGCGACGATTGCGGGTCGTTGTCGAGCGGCGCGTCAAGCGACGTCGCATGCTCGGACAAGGCCAGGACATCCTCCACATCGTCGACCGAACGGCCCAACAGATGGGCGATGTCTTCGGCGCGGGCATCCTTGCCATTGTCTTGCTGCGCTTCCAGGTGATATTTTGCGCGCAAGACCTGATTGAGTTCACGCACCATGTGCACCGGCAGGCGCACCGTTCTGGCCTGGTTCATGATCGAGCGCTCGATGCTCTGGCGGATCCACCATGTCGCATAGGTCGAAAAACGAAAACCGCGCTCCGGCTCGAACTTGTCGATCGCGCGCATCAAGCCGATGTTGCCTTCCTCTATCATGTCGAGCAATACCACGCCACGGTTGATGTAATGCTTGGCGATCGACACGACGAGGCGCAAATTGTGTTCGATCATGGTTTGCCGGGCCAAAAAATCGCCCTGCTTGGCCAGCGTCGCGTAATGCACTTCCTGCGCCACCGTCAGCAACGCCCGGGTACCGATCTGGTTCAGATAATACTGGGTCGTATCGGTTCCCAGTTCGGCTGCCAGGACCTTTTTCAACTCATCGACACCGGCCGACGCCACGCTTGCCGCAGCGTCATCCCGGACGACATCGACGCCAGCATCACCCACCTGCGGAAATTCATCCGGTGGGCCATCGTCATCCGAACAATCATGCGGTGTATGGTTCATTACAATCAGTTGTCGAGGCGATCAGTTGTCGTGGCAAGACTCAACGCACGGGCAGGAATTTCGCGGGATCGACCGGCTTGCCTTGCTGGCGGATTTCAAAATGCAATTTGACGGAGTCGGAATCGGAATCTCCCATTTCGGCGATCATCTGCCCCTTGCCGACGCTTTGCCCCTCCTTCACAACGATACTACGGTTGTGCGCATAGGCCGACAACAAGCTGTTGCTGTGCTTGATGATGACGAGATTACCATAGCCGCGGATCCCGCTGCCGGCGTACATGACCTTGCCGGCGCCGGCGGCAATCACTTGCTGACCCGCCTTGCCGGCAATGTCGATGCCCTTGTTCTTGCCGTCGTCAAAGGTGCCGACCACCTTGCCCGCCGATGGCCAGATCCAGCTCAGCGCTTCATCGTCAGGACGAACCACCACCGCCGGCCTGACCACGCCAGATGCTGACGCATCGGATTTGACGCCGCCATCCGGGCGCCGCGACTCCGCCAGCGGGGCTTCCGAATAAGGGCGCTTGTCACCGCGCGGCATCGTTTTACGGGGCACCGACGCATCGGCTGCCGACGTGTTCGGCGGCATCGTCACAGCCAACGTTTGCGCGCCGGAGGCGACTTCGGCATCCGGCAGCGGCACCACGCGCAGCACCTGGTCGACCTTGATGTCATTAGGGTCGATCAAGCGGTTCCAGGCGACGAGATCATGGTGGCTCTGACCGTGCTCGAGCGCGATCCGATACAGCGTATCGCCTTTCCTGACCGTGTACATGCCGGGCAGATTCGGGGCGGCAGACGCGTAACTGCCTGCGCGATCGACTACCGGGGCCAGCTGAGAGGTAGTGCTGCAGGCGCTCAAAAAGCCCAGCGACAGGAAAAGCAGTAATAGAGGACGTTTTTTGTACATATTCTTGAATGTGTCAGTGGTTCGAACTAGCCGTCGCCGCAACATGCCGTTCCTGGGCACAGCGGCACAAAATGGCAGGATTCCAGCGTTTCGCTGATCCACTCTGCCTTGCCGGCGCGGATAATCAATTGCACATGTTGTGTAGTGCCCCCCACAGGAGCCACCAGGCGGCCACCGATTGCGAGCTGATCTAGCAAGGCTTGCGGCACTTCCATGCCGGCAGCTGCCAGGATGATGCCGTCGAACGGTGCAACTTGCGCAAGCCCCAGCATACCATCTCCGTAATGCAAACGCAGGTTAGGCACGCGCAGCGCCCGCAGATTCGACTTGGCCAGTTCGTGCAGCGGCTTGATGCGCTCGATCGAAAACACTTCCTGCGCCACCCGCGCCAGCACTGCCGCCTGGTAACCGCAGCCGGTGCCGATCTCCAGCACGCGCTTGAGGCTGATGCCGGCGCGCATCACCTCGATCATCCGCGCCACGATATAAGGCCGGGAAATGGTTTGATAATGACCGATCGGCAGCGCAGCATCGATGTACGATTGCGTCGCCAGCGCTGGCTGAACGAATGCATGGCGCGGCACGGCAAGCATCGCATCAAGCACCACCTGGTCCTTGACGCCCTGCTGCGCCACCCTTGTTACCATCGCGCGTCGCACTACGTCTGACACCAGCGCATGCTCGCGCACCATGGCACCGGTCGCGGCCGGCAAGGTCCTGCCCGGCGCATCACTGTGTGACTGCGACGGCGCACGTCCAATCTGAGTGGCAGGAAAGACATCGCGGACATTTTGAGGCCCATTGCGGGTCACGTGCTGGACCAGATCGCGCATCACGCCCTGTGTCAGGTTCTGACCCACGTTCTGCACCGCATGTTCCATCACATGCCGGGCTGCATTGCGGGTCGCTGTCTGCGGCGTGGCGACCCGCTCTGACGCTGCGCTTCTGCCTGACGTGGATTTTTGCAGCGCCGACAGCGACAATGGAAAAGCACGCTGTTTGTTTTCGCGCTTGTTGTCGCCCCCCTTGTCGCTCATGCCAGGTCCTTTGCCAACGCCTCCAGCTGAATTTTATGGGTCAGGTCGATCTGCAACGGCGTAATCGATACCAGGCCTTGCGCTGCCGCATAAAAATCGGTACCGGGGCCCGCTTCCCTGGTTGCACCGGGCGGTCCGATCCAGAATATATCGCGCCCGCGCGGATCCTTGGCCTTGATCACCGGTTCAGACGAATGGCGCCGCCCCAAACGCGTGGCAACCACGCGGGTCAACTGTGCATAAGGCAAGTTCGGAATATTCACATTGAGCAAGAACGGACGCGCCAGTTGCTCGAAGCGGCGCAGCACGATATCCCTGGCCAGCAGGGCTGCATCGTCGATGTTTTCCCAGCCGTGGGACGCCTGCGAAAAAGCAATCGCCGGAATGCCGAACAAGAAACCTTCGGTTGCCGCTGCCACCGTGCCTGAATACAAAGTGTCGTCCCCCATGTTGGGACCATTATTGATGCCTGACACCACCAGATCGGGCCTCTTGCCCAGCAGTCCGGTCAGCGCCACGTGCACGCAATCGGTCGGTGTCCCGTTGACAAAATAGAAACCATTGGCCGCTTGCTGGACCGACAACGGTCGGTCCAGCGTCAGTGAATTGGATGCGCCCGAGCGATTGCTGTCGGGCGCTACGACGACGATCTCTGCTATTGTGCGCAGCGCTTCAGCGAGCGCGACGATGCCGGGGGCCAGGTAACCGTCGTCATTACTAATCAGGATTTTCATGCCCCAATTTTACCCGATGCGAGGCTTACGCTGGGCAAGAGAAGCAGTATGTCGGGACAGCAATTGGAGCAACGTGAAGACGCATCGAGCGATGCCTTCAGGCATAATCGAACGGCCGTATCATTTCATCAAAACAATGACAGGAGACACATGAAAGCCATCGTATGCAAGGCATGGGGATTACCGGACAGCCTGGTGCTGGAAGAATTGCCGGACGTGGTGCCAGGACCAGGCCAGGTCACGCTCGACATCAAGGCAGCGGGGGTCAACTTTCCCGACGTATTGATCGTCCAGGGCAAATACCAGTTCAAGCCGGAACTGCCATTTACACCCGGCAGTGAAGTGGCGGGCGTAGTGCGCGCCATCGGTGAAGGTGTGGCCCATTGGAAGATCGGCGACCGAGTCATCGCCTTCACCGCCCACGGCGGCTTCGCGCAGCAACTCGCGGTCGCGTCCAGCGCGCTGATGCCGATGCCGCCAGACATGGATTTCGACATCGCGGCCGCCATCACGCTGACCTACGGCACGTCGCACCATGCGCTGGCTGACCGGGCCAACTTGCAAGCGGGCGAAACCTTGCTGGTGCTGGGCGCCGCTGGCGGCGTCGGCCTCGCTGCCATCGAGATCGGCAAGGCGCTGGGTGCGCGCGTCATCGCGGCTGCCTCCAGCGATGAAAAACTGGCCGTGTGCAGCGAGCATGGCGCCGATGCGACGATCAACTACAGCAGCGGCGACTTGCGCGAAGCGATCAAGAGCGCCACCGCAGGCAAGGGACCGGATGTCATTTTCGATCCGGTCGGTGGCGCCTATTCAGAAACGGCGCTGCGCGCGATCGGCTGGCGCGGGCGCCATCTCGTGGTCGGTTTTGCCAATGGCGAGATCCCGAAACTGGCACTCAACCTGACGCTGTTGAAAGGCGCATCGCTGGTCGGCGTGTTCTGGGGCGAATTCGCGAGACGCGAACCAAAGGCGAATCTGGCGGCCATGCAGCAATTGCTGGGCTGGCTCGCCGAAGGCAAGATCAAGCCCCATATATCAAAGCGCTATGCGCTCGCCGACAGCGCGCAAGCGTTAAATGACATGGCGGCGCGCAAGGTCACTGGCAAGGTCGTGATCTTGCCAGGCTGAGTGTTCGACTGCCGCTCAGCTTGACCGCTCGCGGCGCGGCGATTGGCCGGCAGCGAGTCATGCAACTGTAACGCAGCAGCGCATTTTTCTGCTGCGCTACAGTGCATTTTTCTGCTGCACTACAGCGCTTCGGCCGGTTTGAAAAATGCAAGCACATCGGCCGCGCTGCGGGTGCGCTTGAATGGCGGCAAGCTTTGCCAAATCCGCTTGCCGTAAGGCTTGGAAATGAGGCGCGAGTCGCAGATCATCAGCACACCACGGTCGCCCTCGTCGCGGATCAAGCGCCCTGCGCCCTGCTTCAGGTTGATGATCGCTTCCGGCAGCGAATGATGCATGAAACCATTCAAGCCCTGCTTTTCCATCACGGCGATGCGCGCGGCGAGCACCGGATCGTCGGGCGGCGCGAACGGCAGCTTGTCGATGATCACCAGCGACAATGCATCGCCGCGCACGTCCACGCCTTCCCAGAAGCTCTGGCTGCCGATCAGCACCGCATTGCCGGCGGCGCGGAACTGGTCCAGCAATTCGGTGCGGCTGCGCTCACCTTGCACCAGCAATGGAAATGACAGATTGCGCCTGGCGAATTCATCGCGCAGGCGTTCGGCGGCGCGATTCACGGCCCGGATCGTCGTGCACAGCAAGAAGGTGCGCCCGCCAGCTGCCTCGATGATCGGCAATGCACAATCGACGACGGCATCGGTAAAGCCGATCGCGTTCGGCTGCGGCAAATTCTGCGGTACGTACAACAAGCCCTGTTGCTCATAGTCAAACGGACTGGGCCACGACATGGCCGGTTCATCGACCAGCCCCATCTGCCCGGCGAAATGCTTGAAATTGTTCTTCACCGCCAGCGTCGCCGAGGTGAAGATCCAGCTACGCGGCACGCCTTCGCGCTGGCTATTGAAAATCGGCGCGATCGACAGCGGGGTCTGGTGCAATTGCAGCGACGATGAGAAAGCCTCAACCCAGAACACCGCTTCCTGCCCTTGCTCGACTCTGGCTTTCGGGTCGAATTTCCAGTTCGTCAATTGCTGCACCAGATCGACGGCGCGGGTACGGCATTGATCCAGCGTCTCGGCCCGTTCGGCTTGCGTCTCGAGCACGGCGACCATGCCATCGAGTTCATCCTTGAGGGTCGCCAGCGCCGGGAAGAAATCCGACGACGGCGCGATCTGCGCCAGCGCCAGACGCACGATGTCTTGCGGAAAAGTGAGACGCAAATCGCGGGCCGCTTTTTCGACGACGCTCACGACCTTGCCCCATTCTGCCCCGCCACGCGCATGCGCCAAGCCTTCGGCCAGCACATCGCGGCACAGTTCCAGCACGTGCGACGTGGACACCGTATTGCCAAAAAATAGCGTGGCGGTATCGGGCAACTGGTGTGCTTCATCAAAGATGATGGTATTGGCCGAAGGCAACAACTCGGCCACGCCGCTGTCTTTCAGCGCCACATCGGCAAAAAACAAATGATGGTTGACGACGACGACATCGGCTTGCTGCGCTTCCTTGCGCGCCTTGACGACAAAGCAATCCTGGTAATACTGGCATTCCGTCCCCAGGCATGTATCACGGGTCGACGTCACCAGATTCCAGATCAGCGCATTTTCAGGCACCTTCGCCAGTTCCGCCTTGTCGCCCGTCTTGGTCATCTTGATGAAGCGGGAAATTTCGCGCAGATGGCCTGTGTCGTCGCGCGACGTCAAGCGCCCGTTTTGCAGCGTGCGTTCCAGATGGTAGTGGCAGACATAGTTAGAGCGCCCCTTCAGCAGCGCCACCGAGACCGGCGCCTGCAACGCCGCGCGCACGGTCGGTATGTCACGCAAGAACAACTGGTCTTGCAAGTTCTTGGTGCCGGTCGAGATGATCGTCTTGCCACCCCACAGCAGCGCCGGCACCAGATACGCGAACGTCTTGCCGGTGCCAGTGCCCGCTTCTGCTATCAGCGTCTTTTGTTGCGCAATCGCCTGCGCGATCGCCTTTGCCATGTCGGTCTGGGAATTGCGCGGGCGGTAGCTGCCGACGGCCGGGCTGAGCGGGCCGGCGGCGCCGAACAGGCGCTCGATTTCGGCGTCGTGTTCGCCAGGCTCGGCATCGGCATCGGTGTTGGGCAAGACAAGTGCCGCGGCATTGGTAACCAGGGGGTGCAGTTCGGCGGAAGTACTATCAGATTCGGTCAAAATAAACTTTGATTGGACTGGGCGCTAGCGGCGCCGGTCACGCCGGAACATCCGGCACTAATTGCATTTTTAGCAATGTAATATAGTCTTTCAGCTGCAGCTTGCGCTTCTTCAGGCGTCGCAACTGCAGCTGGTCATGGTGGCCATCTTGCATCAGGATCGCGATCACGGCATCGAGATCGCGGTGCTCGACATCGAGTTCTATCAGGCGCAACTGGGTTTCTTGGGCATCGCTCATGATTCTCATTTCAGACAGTGGATTCCAAACATGCTCAGTGTAATCCAGGCTGGCGCTGACGCCAACCAGGATCGGATCCGGCCCGCGTTATGGATTTTTCGCCGCTTCGGCGGCGCGGGCGCGATCCGCGAGCTTGGCGGCGATCTCGCGCTGGCGCTGCTCGGACGCGCGCTGCTTTTCATCATAAGCGGCGACATTGGCGGCGCGCTGGCCGGCCCCCTCTGACTGCTGCGCCTGCTGGCGCGCCTCTTTGGCTTGATGCTCCGAGGGCCGCCGGGCCGGATCGAGCGCCTTTGCCAGCGGCGCTGCCGCCGCCTTCGCCGGCACTACCGCACACGGCGCAGCTTTGGCTGCTGCGGCGACGGCATCGGCATCGATATCGGCATCGGCCTCGGCATTTCTTTCAGCCAGCGCCAGGTCGCGTTTGTCGGCCGCATCAAGGCGTTTGAAATAGCGCGCTTCAATCTCGATCGCGCGCAAGCTTGATAACGCCATGCGGCGTTCTTCCCTGGCATGGTCCAGGCAATGATTGACAAAGAACTTCGTGTAACAAATCTCTTCATGCACGGCAAACTGCGCTTGCGCTTGCGCGCGCGCGCTGGCAACCTCGGCCAGCCGGGCATCGGCTTGCGCGACGCTCGTCGTTGCTGCGCCTGCGGGTGCCAATGCAGAAGCCTGAGCCAGCGCGGCCGGTGGCACGACCAGCATCAGCGCAGCCAGTACCAGCGGTTTGAATTGAGTTGCCATCATGATCATTCCTTAAGCGAGTGCGTCGGCGCTAGCGCCCTGCTGTTTTTCCATATAGTCACGCGACTGCATTTCGACGATGCGCGACACGGTGCGCGTAAATTCCTGGGCCAGCATGCCATTCGTGTACAACTCTTGCGGCGTTACTTGTGCCGACATCAGCAGCTTGACCTTCTTGTCGTAGAAGACATCGATCAACCATGTGAAGCGGCGCGCTTCGGACGACATCGCGGCCGACATTTCGGGAATCCCGGACAATACCACGGTATGAAAACGGCTGGCGATTTCAAGGTAATCGTTTTGCGAGCGCGGTCCACCGCACAGGGTCGTGAAATCGAACCAGACGATGCCGCCGGCGCGCCGCAACGCACGGATCTCGCGTCTCTCAATTTGGATGCGGGGATCTTCATCAGCGATCTCGGCCACGCTGGCATATGCGTGGCGCAGCGCCCGGTCAGACACCGCATCGAGCGGCATATAATATGACTCAACCTGTTCCAGCGCACGGCTGCGATAGTCGACGCCAGCATCGACATTGATGATATCAAGCTTTTGCTTGAGCAGCGCAATCGTCGGCAACATCCGGTCGCGGTGCAAGCCGTCCGGATAGAGCTTGTCCGGATCATAATTGGACGTCATGATGAAGCAAACGCCGTGGTTGAACAACGCCGTCAGCAAGTTATACAGGATCATCGCGTCGGCGATATCGGAGACATGGAATTCGTCAAAACAGATCAGGCGGTATTTGCGGGCGATGCGGCGCGCGACATCATCGAGCGGATTGGCCACGCCTTTCAATTCGTCGAGCTGGCGATGCACGTCGCGCATGAATTCGTGGAAATGCACACGCGTCTTGCGCACCAGCGGCACCACCGAATAAAAACTGTCCATCAGGAACGATTTGCCGCGCCCGACTCCGCCCCACATATAGACGCCGCGCGGCACTTCCGGACGGTTGATCATCCGCTTGAGCTTGTTCGAGCGGCGCCCCTTGAAAGCGACCCATTCCTCGTATGAGCGCTGTAAACGGTCGATCGTGATGCGCTGGGCCGGGTCGGCCTTGAATTCGCGCTCCAGCAACGCATGCTGGTAAAACTCTAAAACATTCATGAAATTCGATGCGCTGACGCGCGTATGCATGACGGGTGTGGCCCGTCTTGAATTGTTGACATGCGTGCGTACACGCGTGTTGACGTACCTTGACGCAGTGCGAAGCGCCGTATGACGGTGTGTAATTGCAGGTGATTGGGCGCGCGATCGCGGTACGATGTGCGCGCCCTCAGACCCGCGCGCGCATGGACTGGCCATGAGCGCGGTGCCAGTGCTCTAGAAATTGAGCGAGCGTTTGTCGACCGCGAGCGCCGCTTCCTTGGTCGACTCGGATAGCGACGGATGCGCGTGGCAGATGCGCGCGATATCTTCGGCCGACGCCTTGAATTCCATCGCCACCACCGCCTCGGCGATCAGTTCGGAAGCCATCGGTCCGATGATATGCACGCCGAGGATTTCATCGGTGCTCGCATCGGCAAGGAACTTGACCATGCCCGATGTATCGCCCAGCGCGCGCGCGCGCCCGTTCGCCAGGAATGGAAAGGTTCCCGCCTTGTAAGCGATGCCAGCGGCCTTCAATTCCTGCTCATTTTGGCCCACCCACGCGATTTCAGGGGATGTGTAAATAACCCATGGAATCGTGTTGAAGTTGGTATGACCGTGCTGACCTGCGATCCGCTCGGCCACAGCAACGCCTTCTTCTTCGGCCTTGTGCGCCAGCATCGGGCCGCGCACCACGTCTCCGACCGCCCACACGCCCGGCAAGTTGGTCTTGCAATCGTCATCGACAACAACAAAACCGCGCTCGTCGAGCTTGAGTCCGGCTTTTTCAGCGCACAGGCCATTGGTGTTGGGGGTACGGCCGATCGAGATGATCAGCTTGTCGAATACGACCGACTGGGCTTCGCCCTTGGCATCGACATACTCGACCGTCACCGTCTTTTTCGCTGTGCTGATCTTGCCGATTTTGCAACCAAGCTTGATCATCAAGCCTTGCTTGGCGAACAGTTTGCCCGCTTCCTTGGCGATCTGCTCGTCGATCGCGCCCAGCAAGGTCGGCATGCCTTCGAGCACCGTCACTTCGGAACCGAGACGGCGCCAGACGCTGCCCATTTCCAGACCGATGACGCCGGCGCCGATCACGCCCAGACGCGCTGGCACAGCGTCGATGGCCAGTGCGCCGGTGTTTGACAGGATCAATTTTTCATCAAAATCGGCGCCCGGCAATTGGCGCGCCGAAGAACCGGTGGCGACGATCACGTGTTTGGCGCCCAGCGTTGCAGTGCTGCTGCCGGTCACGTCGATCTGATAAATGCCGGCGCTGGCGGCACCCTGGAACGCTGCGCGGCCATGGAAAAATGCGATCTTGTTTTTCTTGAGCAGGTACAAGATGCCGTCATTGTTTTGCTTGACCACGCCATCCTTGCGCTTCAGCATCTGCGCCAAGTTCAATTTCAGTTCCGATATGTCGATGCCATGCTCGGCAAAGCTGTGGCCGGCGTGTTCGAAATGCTCGGACGATTGCAGCAGTGCCTTCGATGGAATGCAGCCGACGTTGGTGCAAGTGCCACCAGGTGCGGGTCCGCCCTTGGCGTTGACCCAGTCATCGATACAAGCGACCGAAAAACCCAGTTGCGCCGCGCGAATCGCCGCGATGTAGCCACCGGGACCGGCGCCAATCACGACGACGTCAAATTGTTGTAGTGTGTTACTCATAATATTGATTTCCAATCTCTTCTTGCGGAACGAATAACCACAATAAAATGTAAAGCACCAGACCGAACCCGAACGACAAGCTAAACAGCACGAAAACGAGACGCCAGATCCAGGATTCGACACCAGAGATTCGGCCCAGCCCGCCGCACACGCCGCCCAGCCAGCAGTCGCTGCGCGAACGCCGCAGACGGTTGAACCATTGCACCAGGGCCGGCTTGTCACATTCGGGCAACCCGCCATCTTGCAGCAGCTTGGCCTTGGCCTGCGCAAATTCGGCATCGCTCAACGCGCCGGCCAGATACAGTTCATGCAAACGCTTGATTTCCTCGGAGAGCATCATGCCTGACTCGCAATGTCTGGGTTCGGGACTTCGCACTGCAGCGCTTGCCAGAGCCGTCGCCAGACGCAGTACCCGTTGCGGGTACTGCGTGGCAACGGCGCTACAAGCACATCTGGTGCCGCCGTTTTACAGGTCCAGCAACAGGCGCGCAGGATCTTCCAGCGCTTCCTTCATCGCCACCAGGCCGAGCACCGCTTCGCGGCCATCGATGATGCGGTGATCGTAAGACATCGCCAGATAATTCATCGGGCGGATCACGATCTGACCATCTTCGACGACAGCACGGTCCTTGGTCGCATGCACGCCCAGGATTGCCGATTGCGGCGGGTTGATGTTCGGCGTCGACAGCATCGAACCGAAAGTTCCGCCGTTCGAGATCGAGAACGTACCGCCGGTCAGGTCGTCCAGCGTCAGCTTGCCGTCCTTGGCTTTGGCGCCGAATTCGCCGATTTTCTTTTCGATGTCGGCGATCGACAATTGATCCGCATTGCGGATGATCGGCACCACCAGGCCGCGCGGCGTACCGACCGCGATGCCGATGTCGAAATAACCGTGGTAGACGATGTCATTGCCATCGACCGACGCGTTGATGATCGGGTATTTCTTCAGCGCGGCAACGGCAGCCTTGACGAAGAACGACATGAAGCCGAGCTTGACGCCATGCGACTTCTCGAACTTGTCCTTGTACTTGTTGCGCAGGTCGATCACCGGCTGCATGTTCACTTCATTGAACGTGGTCAGGATCGCATTCACCGATTGCGACTGGATCAGGCGCTCGGCGATGCGCGCGCGCAAACGGCTCATCGGCACGCGCTCTTCCGGACGCTGGCCCTGATTCGCGGCAGCCGGTGCAGCAACGCGCTGCAGCGCAGGCTTGGCCGCTGGTGCAGCGACAGGCGCAGCCGGTGCCGGCTTCGCGGCGACGGCAGCGAGTGCGTCGCCCTTCGTCACGCGACCATCCTTGCCTGTGCCTTGCACTTGCGCGGTGCTCAAGCTGTTTTCGGACAGGATCTTGGCGGCAGCGGGCATCGCGACATCACCTTTCGATGACGCAGCAGCAGCAGCAGGAGCGGCAGCGGCAGCCACTGGTATCGACTTCACTTCGATCGGGCTCACCAGAACGGCGGCATCGGTATCGATGATGCCGATGACCTCGCCAGCGACGACGGTGCTGCCGTCGCCCTTGATGATCTGGACGATCACGCCGGCGCTGGGGGCCGGCAGTTCGAGCACGACTTTATCGGTTTCGACATCGATCAGGTTTTCATCACGGCCCACTGCTTCGCCGACTTTTTTGTGCCATACCAACAAGGTCGCTTCGGCGACCGATTCCGACAATTGAGGAACTACAACTTCGATTTGTGCCATTGTAAAACTCCGTATCTGCGATATTGATGCGCCGCGCCACCAGGCCCGGCGCAGCGCTTTTTGTTATTTGGTCAGGATGAAACCCTTGAGCTTCGAAAATGCCGTTTCCAGCAAATCCTTTTGCTGCGCGTAATGCTTGTCGTAGTAACCGACCGCAGGCGACGCAGAAGCAGGTCGACCGGCATACGCCAGACGCTGACCAGATTCCAGGCTTTCGAAGATATTGTGCTGCAACTGAAACCACGGACCCTGGTTTTGCGGCTCGTCCTGAGCCCACACGACTTCGGTCAGATTCGGGAATTTCTTCAATTCCGCAGCGAACGACTTGTGCGGGAACGGATACAGTTGCTCGACGCGGATGATGGCGGTATCTTGCTGGCCGCGCGCCTTGCGCGCGTTGACCAGATCGTAATACACCTTGCCGGAACAGGCGACGACGCGCTTGACCTTCTTGACATCGATCTTCTCATCGACTTCGCCGATCACCGTGTTGAAACCGCCCTTGGCCAACTCGGTCAGCGGCGAACCGGCATCCTTGTTGCGCAGCAAGGACTTCGGCGTCAGGATCACCAATGGCTTGCGGAACTGGCGCACCATCTGACGGCGCAGCAGATGGAAAATCTGCGCTGCCGTCGTCGGTTGCACCACTTGCATGTTGTTGTCCGCGCACAATTGCAGGAAACGCTCGGGACGGGCCGACGAGTGCTCGGGACCCTGGCCTTCATAGCCGTGCGGCAGCATCATCACGAGGCCCGAAGCGCGGCCCCATTTGACTTCGCCGCTGCTGATGAACTGGTCGATGACTACTTGCGCGCCGTTGGCAAAATCGCCGAACTGGGCTTCCCAGATCGTCAGCGTGTTCGGTTCGGCCGTCGAATAACCGTATTCAAAGCCCAGCACGGCTTCTTCCGACAACACCGAATCGATCACCGTGAAAGGTGCCTGGCCATCGGACACATTGTTGAGCGGGATGTAAGTGGCAGCATCCCAGCGTTCGCGGTTCTGATCGTGCAACACTGCGTGACGGTGCACGAAGGTGCCGCGACCGGAATCTTGACCAGCGAGCCGGATCGGATAACCGGACGATACCAGCGTCGCATACGCCATGTGCTCGCCCATGCCCCAGTCCAGGTTCATTTCGCCGCGACCCATCGCAGCGCGATCGGAGAGCACCTTCGATACCAGCGAATGCGGCTTGAACAGCTCAGGTACGCAGGTAATACGCGCCGCAATGCGCTTCAATTCCGTCATCGGCACCGCAGTGTCGGCGACATCGGTCCATTTGCGGTTCAGGAACGGCAGCCAGTCGACCGCGTACTTGTTCTTGAAATTCGAGATGACCGGATCGACCGTGTGCTTGCCGGCATCCATCGCATCGCGAAAGGCCAACACCATCGCATCGCCGCCGCCTTCAGGGATCACGCCTTGCGCGATCAGCTTGTCTGCGTACAGCTTGCGGGTACCCGGATGCTGCGCGATCTTCTTGTACATCAGAGGCTGTGTCAGCGCTGGCGTATCTTGCTCGTTGTGGCCAAGCTTGCGATAGCAGATGATGTCAACGACGATGTCTTTCTTGAACAGCATGCGGTAGTCGAGCGCGATCTGCGTTGCCAACACCACCGCTTCAGGATCATCGCCGTTGATGTGCAATACCGGCGCCTCGATCATCTTGACGACGTCCGAGCAATACAGCGTCGAGCGCGAATCGCGCGGATCGGACGTCGTGAAGCCAATCTGGTTGTTGATGACGATGTGCACCGTGCCGCCGGTGCCGTAACCGCGCGTTTGCGCCAGATTCAGCGTTTCCATCACTACGCCCTGGCCGGCGAATGCTGCATCACCGTGCACCAGAATGGCGAGCACTTGCGAGCCGTCGTCGCCGCGCCGGTCCATGCGCGCCTTGACCGAACCTTCGACGACCGGGTTGACGATCTCCAGGTGCGACGGGTTGAAAGCAAGCGACAGATGGACAGGGCCGCCGGCAGTCGAAATATCGCTGGAAAAGCCTTGGTGATACTTGACATCGCCCGATGGCAGATCGTCGGCATGCTTGCCTTCGAATTCCTCGAACAACTCTTGCGGGCTCTTGCCCAGCGTGTTGACGAGCACGTTCAGGCGACCGCGGTGGGCCATGCCAATGACGATTTCCTGCACACCTTGACAACCGGCGCGCTGGATGGTTTCGTCGATCGAAGCGATGAACGTCTCGCTGCCTTCGAGCGAGAAACGCTTCTGGCCGACATATTTTGTGTGAAGGTAGCGCTCCAAGCCTTCGGCTGCCGTCAAACGATCGAGGATATGAATCTTCTGCACGTCGTTGAAGACCGGCGTCGAGCGGATCGATTCGAGCTTTTCCTGCATCCAGCGCTTTTCAGCCGGATCCTTGATGTACATGAACTCGGCGCCGATCGAACGGCAATAAGTATCACGCAGAAAGTTGATCAAGTCGCGCAGCGAGGCCGTTTCGGCACCAAAATAGGTATTGCTGATGTTGAAGACGATGTCCATGTCGGCATCGGTGAAACCGTAGAAACTCGGCTCGAGTTCAGGAATCAATGGCCGTTCCTGGCGTTGCAGCGGATCCAGGTTGGCGTAATGGGTGCCGAGGTAGCGGTAAGCGGCGATCAACTGCGTGGCAGCGACGCGCTTGCGGCCCATTTCAGCATCCAGCGAAGCGGTAACGACGCGGATCGGGCCAGCTTTGGCGCGCTCTGCGAACGAAGCGATGACCGATGCATGCGCCACGTCAGGCCTGTTGCTACCGTCGCCGGCAGGAACATTTTGCATCGCGTCAAAATACGAGCGCCAGTTATCGGGCACCGAGCCAGGATTGTCAAGGTACGCTTCGTAAAGCTCTTCCACATACGGCGCATTTCCCCCAAACAGGTAGGAGTTGTCGCTCAATTGTTGCATCATTATTGCTCACCTTTCTTCGCGTTTCGCGAGATTAGCGGGTTAATCTAACCTTCCGCGACACGGCCTGACCGGTTAGCGGATTGCACATCAAGTTGTGGGGAAGGGCTGGTTTTTGCTTGCCATTTCAATCAGTGCAGATTGCAATGGCACGCCGTATTGTAACGCAACGAGGGACACAGAACAGACTATTGGTCGATATGTTTTTTGTTGCGCGGCGCTGTTGCCGCATTGTACGCGCCCATCATGAGGCGCTATTTCAAACGAAAAAAACCCGCCCGAAAAACCGGACAGGCTCTTTGCAGCCGCCGGTCGGGCCTTCATCGAAGGTCCGGCCGGCGCAGGTTCTGGCAGCGCCAGAAATTAGCCGCGCTCAGCGATCGACTTTGCTGCGCGCGTCTGGGAACCGATGAACAATTGACGCGGACGGCCGATTTTTTGCTCTGGATCGGAAATCATTTCATTCCACTGCGCGATCCAGCCGACGGTGCGCGCCATCGCGAAGATACCGGTAAACAGCGACACCGGAATGCCCAGTGCCGATTGCACGATGCCGGAGTAAAAATCGACGTTCGGATAGAGCTTGCGCGACACGAAGTATTCATCTTCCAGCGCGATTTTTTCCAGCGCCATGGCCAGTTTGAACAGCGGATCGTCCTGCAAACCCATTTCTTCCAGCACTTCGTAGCAGGTTTCGCGCATCAGCTTGGCGCGCGGATCGAAGTTCTTGTAGACGCGATGACCAAAACCCATCAGCTTGACGCTGGAATTCTTGTCTTTTACTTGCGCGATGAAAGCGGGGATATTCTCGACCGAACCGATTTCCTTGAGCATGTTCAATGCCGCTTCATTGGCGCCACCATGCGCAGGACCCCACAGGCAGGCGATGCCCGCTGCAATGCATGCGAACGGGTTGGCACCGGAAGAACCGGCCAGGCGCACCGTCGAGGTCGACGCATTCTGTTCGTGATCCGCATGCAAAATCAGGATCCGGTCCAGCGCGCGCACCAGCACGTCGTTGACCTTGTATTCTTCGCACGGAGTGGCAAACATCATGTGCATGAAGTTGGCACTGTACGACAGATCGTTGCGCGGGTAGACGAAAGGCTGTCCCACCGTATATTTGTACGCCATCGCGACCAGCGTCGGCATCTTCGCGATCAAGCGGATCGCCGACACATCGCGGTGATGCGGGTCGGTGATGTCGAGTGAGTCATGGTAGAACGACGACAACGCGCCGACGGTACCCACCAGCACGGCCATCGGATGCGCATCGCGCCGGAAGCCGCGGAAAAAGAATTGCATCTGGTCATGCACCATTGTGTGATTGGTGACGGTGTCCGAGAATGTCTCTTTTTGCTCGGCATTCGGCAGTTCGCCGTTCAGCAGCAAATAGCAGGTTTCAAGGAAGTCGCAATTGACCGCCAGATCCGCGATCGGATAACCGCGATACAGCAATTCGCCCTTGTCGCCATCGATGTAAGTGATCGCC
This sequence comes from Janthinobacterium sp., assembly GCA_047623125.1. Taxonomy (GTDB): domain Bacteria; phylum Pseudomonadota; class Gammaproteobacteria; order Burkholderiales; family Burkholderiaceae_D; genus Janthinobacterium. The sequence continues at coordinate 33,006 of JBLHNV010000002.1, forward strand.
GAATTACAGGCAGCGGTCGACATGAAACCCGGGTCGTAGGTGAACTTGCCGGTAGCACCGTAGAGCTTGCGGATATCGATGACATCCGGGCCGACCGTACCTTCGTAAATCGGGAAATCGATCGATGGCGTGCCGTCGGAAAACGACAGTGTGGCTTTTTTTTCAGAGGTGTTCATGGGCTCTCCCTTGCAAATGTGACAAAATTTCAAAATTTCAAAAATCCGGATGCGCCCAGGCAGACTCAGGCGCGCCGCAGTCGCGCCAGCAACGCATGCACATGCGGCAGGTCGACTTCGCCTTCCAGTTCCTTGCGCGCCAGCGTCAGATCCATCAGCGCATTGTCCGACAGGTCGAGCAGGCGTGTCAGCGCATCCACTTCCTCATCGGTCAATCCGGTCTCATGCTCATCGAGAAAACGGGTCAATACGATATCGTTTTCCAGCAATCCGCGACGCGCGCGCCAGCGCAGGCGCTGGCGGTTGGCCGGGTCCGACTGATGCGAGGGTAAACTTGTTTCAATCATGGGATCAGGTTTTCCGGACAAAATATTCCAGGTTCCGGCACACCGGGTGCCGGGCGGGTTCAGAGCACGATCAGATCGCGCGACGTACCATCAATTCCTTGATCTTGCCGATCGCCTTGTTCGGGTTCAACCCTTTCGGGCAAACATCGACACAATTCATGATCGAGTGGCAACGGAACAAGCGGTAAGGATCTTCCAGGTTGTCCAGGCGCGCGCCGGTCGCTTCGTCGCGGCTGTCGGCGATGAAGCGGTAAGCTTGCAACAGGCCGGCCGGGCCGACGAACTTGTCCGGATTCCACCAGAACGACGGGCACGCTGTCGAGCAGCATGCGCACAAGATGCACTCGTACAAGCCATCGAGTTCTTCGCGTTCGACCGGCGATTGCAGGCGCTCTTTTTCAGGCGGGATCGATTCGTTGATCAGGAATGGCTTGATCGAATCATATTGCTTGAAAAATTGCGTCATGTCGACGATCAGGTCGCGGATCACCGGCAAGCCTGGCAACGGACGCAGCACGATAGGCTGCGTCAATTCGTTCAAGTTGGTGGTGCAGGCGAGCCCATTCTTGCCATTGATGTTCATCGCATCCGAACCACACACGCCTTCACGGCATGAGCGGCGCAGTGCCAGCGAATCATCGACATCGGCCTTGATACGCTGCAATGCATCGAGCAGCATCTTGTCGTTTTCTTGCAATTCGACGGTCAGGTCTTGCATGTACGGCTTTTCATCCTGGTCGGGATTGTAGCGGTAGATTTTGAATTTAACTGTGCGTGCCATGTTCTTGCCTTTAGAAAGTACGTGCTTTTGGCTTGAAAGTATCAACCGTCAGCGGCTTGGTGATGACCGGCTTGTAGTCGAGGCGATTGCCTTCCGAGTACCACAGGGTATGCTTCATCCAGTTTTCATCGTCGCGTTCCTCGAAATCGCGATGCGCATGAGCGCCGCGTGATTCCTTGCGCGCGAGCGCCGATGCAATGGTCGCCTTCGCGGTTTCGATCAGGTTATCCAGTTCCAGCGCTTCGACGCGCGCAGTATTGAATACCTTCGACTTGTCCTTGAACGATACGTGCTTGCGGCGTTCGTCGAGCACCATGATTTCCTTGTAGCCCTGTTGCAGCAACTCGTCAGTGCGAAATACGCCACAATAATTTTGCATCGTGGAGCGGATGTCGTTGGCGACGCCCTGCACGCGTTCGCTGCCAGTCGAGTTTTCAAGGCGCGACAAACGATCCATCGCAAAGTCGGCAGCGTCGGCCGGCAAGGCCTTGTTGCTCTTTTGCTTCAGGTTGCTCGCCACCACGTGATTGCCCGCCGCGCGGCCAAATACCAGCAAGTCGAGCAGCGAATTGGTGCCCAGACGATTGGCGCCATGCACCGAAACGCAGGCGCATTCGCCGATCGCGTACATGCCGTTCACGACAGCAACCGGATTATCATCTTTCGGCGCGACGACCTGGCCGTGGATGTTGGTTGGAATACCACCCATCTGGTAGTGAATCGTCGGCACCACAGGGATCGGTTCCTTGGTAGCGTCGACGTTGGCGAACTTGTGACCGATTTCAAGAATCGACGGCAAGCGCTTCTGGATCGTGTCGGCGCCGATATGACGCAAATCGAGCAGCACGTGATCCTTGTTTGGACCGCAACCGCGCCCTTCCTTGATTTCCTGGTCCATCGAACGCGACACAAAGTCGCGCGGCGCCAGATCCTTGTACTGCGGCGCATAGCGTTCCATGAAACGCTCGCCCTGGCTGTTGATCAGAATGCCGCCTTCGCCGCGCACGCCTTCAGTGATCAGGACACCCGCACCGGCCACGCCGGTCGGGTGGAATTGCCAGAATTCCATGTCTTGCAGCGGCAACCCGGCACGCGCCGCGATACCCATGCCGTCACCGGTATTGATGAAGGCGTTGGTCGATGCGGCCCAGATGCGCCCGGCACCGCCGGTCGCCATGATCGTCGTCTTCGCTTCCAGGATCATGCATTCGCCAGTTTCCATTTCCAGCGCAACCACACCGATGACATCGCCTTCGGCATCACGGATCAGATCGAGCGCCATCCATTCGACGAAGAAGTGGGTACGTGCGCGCACATTGCGCTGGTACAGCGTATGCAGCAGCGCGTGGCCGGTGCGGTCGGCTGCGGCGCAGGCGCGCTGCACGGCTTTTTCACCGAAATTGGCGGTATGACCGCCGAACGGACGCTGGTAAATCGTGCCATCCGGATTACGGTCGAACGGCATGCCGAAGTGTTCCAGTTCGTACACGACTTTCGGTGCTTCGCGACACATGAATTCGATCGCGTCCTGGTCGCCCAGATAGTCGCCGCCTTTGACGGTGTCGAACATGTGCCAGAACCAGTTGTCTTCGGCCATGTTGCCCAGCGAGGCGCCGATGCCGCCCTGCGCCGCAACAGTATGCGAGCGGGTCGGAAATACTTTCGATAACACGGCCACGTTCAAGCCGGCTTCGGCCAGTTGCAACGATGCGCGCATGCCGGAACCGCCGGCACCGATGATCACCGCATCAAAGCGGCGGGTAGGGATTGCGGATTTAATAGCTGCCACGATTACACACTCCAGAGTATCTGCACCGTCCATGCGGCGCAAGCGATCAACCACAGCAGCGTGGCAATTTGCAAGGTAAGGCGCAAGCCGACGGACTTTACATAGTCCATCCAAATATCGCGCATGCCGACCCACACATGGTAAAACAGCCCAAGGAAGGTCACCAGACTAAACAATTTGAACCACTGCTGCGCGAACAGACCGGCCCAGCCTTCGTAGCTGAAATTACTGCCGGTCAAAAAAGAAACCAAAAGTGTCGCTGTGTAGAGCACCATCACGATCGCCGTGATGCGCTGAGCCAGCCAATCCTTGAGGCCGTAGTGCGCGCCTACAACGAGGCGCTTGGGTCCGATATTATTATTGGCCATCAAAATGCTCCAAACAGTTTCAAGCCAACCAGGACGGTCAGCAACAGGCTCACTGCCAATACGCCGACAGCCGATTTGCGCGCTGCATCCTTGTCCAGGCCAAAATGTATATCCATGAACAAATGGCGTACGCCAGCGCAGAAATGCTGCATGTAAGCCCAGACCAAGGCCAGCAAGACCAGCTTGGCAAACCAGTGTCCAGCGATACCCTGAAAGTAAGAGAACGACATTTCAGAGCGGATGCTCAGGTCGAACAGGTACAACACGAACGGCAACAGCGCGAACATCAGAAAGCCACTGATGCGGTGCAGGATCGAGACGATGCCAGCCAGAGGCAGCCGATAATTGGGCAACTGAGTAATATGAATATTGCGAAATTGTGGCCGTTCTTTTTTTGGCACTTCCCTTGCGACTTCAGACATAACGAGACCTTTCTTTAGCGTAATAAATATTTAATCTGCGATTTTCGCTGATTTTGCAAACATGACCAATATCTATTGTTTAAAACCAGAAAAATTGCTTTTAAACTATCCAGAGTATGCTACATTTTGCGGTTCTGCGTATTTCTTGGGACCATCTTGCCAAAGGCAACATCTGCCCCGATATCAATTCAATTCGCTTTGGTAATAATGCTCTGATGTCAGATACAGACCGCGCCGCAATTCGACCGGTTTGTCGCCATACGTAAATGACGTGCGCTCGGCACACAGCAGTGGCGTGCCAGGCACCACGCCCAGCAACTCGGCCGCGTCCGCATCGGCGCACACGGCGCGCAGCTTTTCAGAAGCGTGAATCATGTGCGTGCCGAACTCGGATTCAAACAAGCCGTACATCGGCCCCTTGTATTCGACCAGACGTTCTGCAGTCAATCCCTTGAACGTCAGCCCCGACAACCACAATTCCTCGATGATCGTCGGCACCTGGTCGAACGACTGCACCCGCTTGACGAAAATGACCGCATCGCCCGACTTCAGGTCCAAGGTGCGCGCCACATCGGCCGGCGCGCGCATGCGGCGCACTTCGATGATTTTACTTTCGGGATAATGCGGCACCCCTTCATTGGGCATCAGGCGCAAAAAGCGGAAATGGGCGCGCGCCTCGTGGTGGGTCGATACAAAGGTACCCTTGCCCTGGCGCCGCACGACCAGATTGTCAGCGGCCAGTTCGTCGATCGCCTTGCGCACCGTGCCCTGGCTAACCTTGAAGCGGTTGGCCAGTTCGACCTCGCTCGGAATCAGTTCGCCGGGCTTCCACTCGCCCGATTGCAGGCTTCGCGTAATCAGTGCCTTGATTTGCTGGTACAGCGGGCTAAATGTCGGCGCGGCAGCCAGTACAGCGCCAGTTGCTGCCAGGTTCGCTGGCACATTAACGGTCGCGCTCGCTGGCACGCTCGCACTCACCTCATCGCCTGCGGCGGCGACTTGGTTGATCAGGTTGGTCTGGACGGTATTCATAGGGCAGGATTTCAACACAAATCATGCTGCGCGTCCAGTAAAAATCATAACTTAGCTGTCTTATATAAGACATAAATTGACAGGAACCTCTTGGCCGCCTACACTCGCGGTCAATCCATTTTCAATCGCAACGCTGCGCGCATCCGGAGCAGTGTGCTGCGCTGCAACAGCGACAAAGAGCATTCCGATATTTGATTGGCATCAGTGCATCAAAGTTATTTAATTTTGTTATCATCGCAGCTTTTCATACAAGTGTAGCGTCAGCTTCAAAAACGTTTTTTTCACCACTCTGGAGATTCATCATGGCTAAAACCCCAATGCGTGTCGCTGTTACCGGCGCCGCCGGACAGATCTGCTACTCACTGCTGTTTCGCATCGCCAACGGCGACATGCTCGGCAAGGACCAGCCGGTCATCCTGCAGTTGCTTGAAATCCCGAACGAAAAAGCGCAAAAAGCCTTGCAAGGCGTCATGATGGAAATCGACGATTGCGCATTTCCGCTGCTGGCCGGCATGACCGCGCACGACGATCCGATGACCGCATTCAAGGATGCCGACATCGCTCTGCTGGTCGGCGCGCGTCCACGTGGCCCCGGCATGGAGCGCAAGGATTTGCTCGAAGCCAATGCACAGATCTTCACCGTGCAAGGCAAGGCCATCGATGCCGTCGCATCGCGCAACATCAAGGTACTCGTCGTCGGCAATCCAGCCAATACCAATGCCTACATCGCCATGAAATCGGCGCCTTCGCTGCCGGCCAAGAATTTCACCGCCATGCTGCGCCTCGACCATAACCGCGCGCTGTCACAAATCGCCGCCAAGACCGGCAAGCCGGTCGCATCGATCGAAAAACTGTTCGTCTGGGGCAATCACTCGCCGACGATGTACGCCGACTACCGTTACGCTGAAATCGACGGCGCATCGGTCAAGGACATGATCGGCGACGATGCCTGGAACCGCGACACGTTCTTGCCTACCGTCGGCAAGCGCGGTGGTGCGATCATCGAAGCACGCGGCGTCTCGTCGGCCGCGTCCGCTGCCAATGCCGCCATCGATCACATCCATGACTGGGTACTTGGCACGGGCGGCAAATGGACCACGATGGGCATCCCTTCGGATGGTTCGTATGGCATTCCTGAAGGCGTCATCTTCGGCTTCCCAGTGACAACCGAAAACGGCGAATACAAAATCGTTCAGGGCTTGAGCGTCGATGCCTTCTCGCAAGAGCGCATCAATGTCACTTTGACCGAATTGCTCGAAGAGCAAAACGGCGTCAAGCATCTGCTGGGCTAACATCGCCTGCAAGGCCCCGCTGCCAATGGCGGCGGGGCATTTACCGTCAACACCCACTCAAAATGCGCTAAACATGCACCCTTCCGAGGTTTTATTCCAAGGCAACCGCCAACCGCTGCTGCTGGCCGCTTGTGACCATTACGCAGGCTCCGAAAAGCTGATGCGTAAATCGATCGCCTTGCAACAAGAGCTTGGCCCCCTGTTCGACATTACCTTCGATTGTGAAGACGGCGCCAGCACCGGCGATGAAGCAAACCATGCATTGATGGTCGCCGCCTTGCTCACTTGCGACGCCAACCAATTCAACCGCATCGGCGTACGCGTACACCATGTCGGCAGTGCGTTTTTCGCCTCCGATGTCGAAATCATCTGCGCTGCCGCTGCCACCAGACTCGCTTATTTGGTCTTGCCAAAAGTAAACAGCGTGCAAGAGGTGATCGAAGCCATCGAACTGATCAACCTGCACGCCGGACGTGCCGGGCGCAGTGCGCTGCCGATCCACGTGCTGATCGAAACCCATGGCGCACTGCGCGACGTGCATGCGATCGCCGCGCTGGCGCAAGTGGAATGTCTGTCGTTCGGCATCATGGATTTCGTGTCCGCCCACTACGGCGCCGTTCCCGGCAATGCGATGCGCACGCCCGGCCAGTTTACCCATCCGCTGGTAGTGCGCGCAAAACTGGAAATCGCTGCTGCCTGCCACGCCCATGGCAAGGTGCCGTCGCACAATGTGACGACCGAAATCAAGGACACGGCCGTGGTGGCCAACGATGCCCAGCGCGCGGCGGCCGAATTCGGCTACACGCGCATGTGGAGCATTCATCCGGGCCAGATCAAACCGGTGATCAAGGCGTTTACGCCACGCGCTTCCGAAGTCAACGAAGCGGTCAACATCTTGCAGGAAGCCGAGCGCGCATTGTGGGGGCCGATTGCACAAAATGGACGCTTGCATGACCGCGCCAGCTACCGATACTATTGGACAGTTTTGCAGCGCGCCAAACTGACCGGTTTACCCCTGTCGGAACAGGTGCTCGCGCTGCTGAACAATCCTGCCGGCAGCGCGCGGCCTGAACCTCACCAATTGGAAACAATCCCATGTCCATCTCCAAATTAGTCCTGGCTTTCAGCTTGATGATGGGCGCGCTGAGCCTGTGTCTGGCCCCGTTATCGCATGCCGCAGACGGTGCAAAAAAGTCGGCCAAACACAAGGCTGCGCCGGTCAAGGCAGCCGATCCGGAAACCGATGAGCCAGACACGAAAGGTTCGGACAGCACCGATTTCAAATGCGAACTTGGCAATCATGTGACCGTCTACACCGACCCGACCGATGACGCGTATATCGCATTGCGCTGGAACAAGCGCGTGCACCGCATGGTCCGCGTCGGCACCAGCACTGGCGCCCGGCGCTTCGAAAATGGCCACTATGGCCTGGTCTGGATCGGCATTCCGGCCAAGAGCATGCTGCTCGATTCGAAACTGGGGCGTCAACTGGCCAACGAATGCAAGAGCGTCGAACAGGTGCAGGCTGAAATGACAGTGGTCGCACCAAAGCAACAATCCTGACATCCTGCATGCAAGCGCGTCAGGCGCAGCGGCACCTGAATCTTACCGATTTAAATGTAACAAGGCCAATAGCGCCATCAATCACTCGATACCCACGAAGGAGAGGTTATGTCCCAAAATACGATGAACACGCTCAAGGATTTCAACATTTCGGATTCCAAGAAAGGCAAGTTCTATTCGCTGCCGGCCCTGGAAAAAACGCTGGGCATCAACATCTCCCGCCTGCCGGTCTCGATCCGTATCGTGCTCGAATCCGTGCTGCGCAATTGTGACGGCAAAAAAGTCACCGAAGAACACGTGAAGCAGCTCGCCAACTGGACGCCGAGCGCCGAACGCACCGACGAGATCCCGTTCGTCGTCTCGCGCGTTGTGCTGCAAGATTTCACCGGCGTGCCTCTGCTGGCCGACCTGGCGGCGATGCGCAACGTCGCCAGCAAGATGGGCTTGGACCCGAAAAACATCGAGCCGATGGTGCCCGTTGATCTCGTGGTCGACCATTCGGTCACGATCGACCATTTCCGTGAAAAGAAAGCGCTCGACCTGAACATGAAGCTGGAATTTTCGCGCAACAACGAGCGCTACCAGTTCATGAAATGGGGCATGCAGGCATTCGACACGTTCGGCGTCGTGCCGCCGGGCTTCGGCATCGTGCATCAGGTCAATCTGGAATACCTGGCGCGCGGCGTGCACATGCAAAAGGACAAGAAAGACGAGATCTATTATCCTGACACGCTGGTCGGCACCGACTCGCACACGACGATGATCAACGGCATCGGCGTCGTCGGTTGGGGCGTGGGCGGCATCGAAGCCGAAGCCGGCATGCTGGGCCAGCCGGTCTATTTCCTGACCCCGGATGTGATCGGCGTCAACCTGACCGGCGCACTGCTGGAAGGACGCACCGCGACCGACCTGGTCTTGACCATCACCGAATTGCTGCGCAAGGAAAAAGTCGTCGGCAAGTTCGTCGAATTCTTTGGCGAAGGCACCCGTTCGCTGTCGCTCACGGATCGC
>JBLHNV010000003.1:0-31541 GCA_047623125.1 Janthinobacterium sp.
GCCATCGTTGGCAAACAGCGCTGCCACAACGGCGCCCAGCAATACCAGCAGCATGAACAGCTTGCGCCCGCTGCCACCGCCCCAGCGCGCCACATGCAGCGCCGCCCATTCGAAAAAACCGGCCTGGTCCAGCAGCAAGCTGATGATGATGACGGCGATGAAGGTGCTGGTGGCGTTCCAGACGATGTTCCAGACGAGCGCGATATCGGGCGGCGCGATCACGCCGGCGAGCAGCGCAACGCCAGCGCCCAGCGCGGCGCTCCAGCCGATGCCGAGGCCGCGCGGCTGCCAGATCACCAGCACCAGTGTGGCGAGAAAAATTGAAAAGGCGATCAGCATTGGGTGTCTTCGAGTCGGGTGCTCTCAGGCGCACCATCGCACTGGGTAGTGGTGCGCGGCGAACAGGGATTGCCGCCGCAGCAATTTTCGGTCAGGAAGCCGATCACGCCATTCATGCTGTCGATGTTGGCCGAGTAAATGACAAAGCGGCCATCCTGGCGCGAGGCGACCAGAGCGGCATGGGCCAGTTCTTTCATATGAAACGATAGCGATGACGGCGCGATGCCCAACTGTTCGCCGATCTTGCTCGCTGCCATGCCGTCCGGGCCGATCTGTACCAGCAGCCGGAAGATCGCCAGGCGCGATTCCTGGGCCAGCGCGGCCAGCGCCAGCAGCACATTTTTTGTTTTCATGGTGACCTCGTCGCGGTAAATTGTTCAATAATTCAATTATGGTTGAATTATTGAATTGACACAATGCGTTGTTGTTACCATTGGTCGCATATCGGTCGGGATAGTGGCCCTTTGCTGGGTGCCTGCTGTGCTGGAAATCTGCTTTGCCGGGAGCTATTGCTGCTTGCAAAGTGTCGTATTTTTAGTCAACCCTGAGGCTTTGTCGGTAAGATGTGGGAATCATGCCGGTTCGACGATAAAATGTCGGACTATATTTTTTCTCACCGAGTCCAAAAATGAATATCGAACAAGCTCGTTTCAACATGATCGAACAGCAAATCCGCACCTGGGATGTCCTCGACCAGGAAGTTCTGGATTTGCTGACCGTGGTCCGGCGCGAAGAGTTCGTCCCTGCACCGTACAAGAACCTGGCCTTCGTCGATACTGAAATCCCGCTGCCGGGTGGTGAAAACATGTTCACACCAAAGATGGAAGCGCGATTGTTGCAAGCAGTCAGTGTTAAAAAGCATGAGAGCGTGCTCGAAATTGGCGCCGGTTCCGGCTATATGGCAGCCTTGCTCGCTTACAAGAGCCGGCACGTGACCAGCGTCGAGATCTCTCCCGAATTGAAAGCGCTGGCGGAAAAGAACCTGGCCGACTATGGCATCAGCAACGTCAGTGTCGAACTGGGCAATGGCGCGCAAGGCTGGGCCAGCGGCGCGCCGTTCGATGTGATCGTCATCTCGGCTGCGCTGCCGGTGTTGCCGGACGTATTCCTGCAGCAATTGAAAGTCGGCGGCCGCCTGGCAGTCATTATCGGCGAAGCGCCGGTCATGTCGGCCCATGTCGTGACCCGCGTTTCCGATGCGGCCTTCGACACGGTCAAGCTGTTTGAAACGTGCGTCACGCCAATGAAGGCGGTCGTGGCGCCGTCCAACTTCACCTTCTAGGTAATTGAACATATGGAATATCTGAGCGTTCTTGAGCTGGCCGCAAGGCTGGCCGACACGACCCGTCCCGCGCCGTTTTTGCTCGACGTCCGTGAAAAATGGGAATTCGATACCTGCCATGTCGACGGCGCGACGCTGATGCCGATGCACACGATCCCGGCCCGCATCGATGACATCGACGAAGATGCCGACATCATCTGCATTTGCCACCATGGCGCGCGCAGCATGCAGGTGGCGGCTTTTCTGGAGCGCAATGGTTTTGCCAGGGTGAGCAATTTGACCGGCGGCATGCATGCATGGGCGTTGCAAGTCGATGGCGCGATGGCGACTTATTGAACCTGTTTTTAGTAATCGATTGCACGATGAAGTGATTTTTTTCGATGAGTTCAATGGAGCGTGCAATGCCGAAGCCTTTTTTTACGGTGCGTCGAAACGGGCTGCTCGCTAGCGCCGTGTTGATTGCCAGCGCCGCAGTGAGTGCTCAGGCGAGCGACCTGATCGGGGCGTACCAGCAAGCGCTGGCCAATGACGCGCAATATGCCAGTGCACGTGCGGCGCTGGCGGCGGGTCAGGAAAAAACGCCCCAGGGCCGCGCGTTGTTGATGCCGACGGTCGCTGTCAGTGGCAGCAATACCCGCAGCAACAATGAATTTTCACCGAATGGCGCAGTTGCGCCGGGTGCCAATCCGGCCGGTGCTTCTTCCAGTCTGGGCCAGCAAAGTGCCAACCGCCACACCAATTCGTACAGCCTGACGCTGTCGCAGCCGCTGTTTCGCTGGGCCAACTGGCAGCAATACCAGCAAGGCAAACTGGCCCAGGCCAGCGCCGAAGCGTTGTTTGCGCAAACCCAGCAAGATTTGATCACGCGTGTCGCGCAAGCCTATTTCGATGTGCTGACGGCGCAAGATAATCTGCGTGTCACGCAGGCGCAGAAAGTGGCGACGACCCAGCAACTGGCATCGGCCAGGCGCAACTTCGAAGTCGGCACGCAAACCATCACCGACACGCATGAGGCGCAAGCGGCTTATGACCTGATCGTGGCGCAGGAGTTTGCGATATTGAGCGAGCTGGAAAACAAGCGCGCCGCGCTGCAAGCCATCGTTGGCCCGACCCTGGATCCGGCCGGATTGGCGCCGCTGCGCAGCGGCGTCATGATCGCGCGTCCGGCACCGGCGCTGATCGCGCCATGGGTGGCGTCGGCAGAGCAGCAAAATTATGGCGTGATCGGTGCGCAACTGGCGCTGGAATTGGCCAGGCGTGATATTGAGCGCAACCGCGCCGGGCATTATCCGACGCTTGATCTGGTCGCCAATGCCGGTCATAGCTATACCACCGGCTACGGCGCGACCAATAACAGCGCCATCGGCGTGCAGTGGAACGTGCCGCTGTTCAACGGCTTCGCCGTCACCAGCAGGGTGCGCGAATCGATTGCACTGGAAGAGAAGGCGCGCAATGACCTTGAATCGGCGCGGCGCAATGCAGCGCTGGGTGCGCGTCAGGCTTTTCTCGGTGTCAATAGCGGTCTGGCCCAGGTCAGGGCGCTGGAAGCGGCCGAAGTGTCGAGCCAGTCGGCGCTCGAATCAAACAAGCTGGGCTATGAGGTTGGCGTGCGCATCAACATCGACGTGCTGAACGCGCAGAGGCAATTGTTCACCACGCAAAAAGACCTGGCCAAGGCGCGCTATGACACGATCATCAGCGGCTTGCGGCTCAAGTCCAGCGCCGGCACATTGAACGAAGCCGATCTGGTGCCGGTCAACGACTTGCTGGCCAATTGACGCGTCGGCGCTTGCGTCCAGTGACGGCCCAAGCCCGGTCCGTGCCCAAGCCGGAGCTGATCTAGTCTTGCAGTACGCGCGTCAGCCAGGTGCCGATGTCTTTGATTTCTTCCTGGCACAGCGAGTGCTGCATCGCATATTGATGCCACTCGACGCTGTGGCCCAGCGCCATCAGCAAGTCGCGCGACTGCTCGGCGCGCTGCATCGGTATCACCGGATCGGCGTCGCCATGGGCCATGAAGATCGGCGTTGCGACACTGGCTGCGTGGCGCTCGGTCGGCACCATGGCGGCCAGCGGCACATAGCCGGACAGACACAGTAAACCGGCCAGTTGTTCCGGATGGCGCAAACCGGTTTGCAGCGTCATTGCGCAACCTTGCGAAAAACCGGCCAGCACGATGCGCGAGGCCGGAATGCCGCGCGCCTTTTCGCGCGCGATCAACGCTTCGACCTGCAGTTGCGACTTGCGTAATCCGGCTTCGTCTTCGCGCTTGACGATGTCGGCGCCGACGATGTCGTACCACGAGCGCATCACGTAGCCGCCATTGACCGTGACCGGCATGGTTTGCGCATGCGGGAAGATGAAGCGGATCGCCGGGCAGTTCGACAAGTCGAGTTCTTGCACCATCGGCACGAAATCGTTGCCATCCGCGCCCAGTCCGTGCAGCCAGATGATCGCCGCCGTCGGATGTGGCGCGCTGTCAATTTCGATGTTTTCGAGTAATGTGCTCATGATGTTTTCTGTTCTTTCGATGCTGGTTTTTGCGCCGACTTGGGCCGGAAAGCCTGGCATGTGGCGGCATCGGTTTCCATGTAGGGGCCGCCGATCAAGTCGACGCAATAGGGCACGGCGGCGAAGATACCCTTGACGATCTGCTGACCATCAGCATCCTTCAAGCCTTCCAAAGTTTCCTTGATGGCCTTCGGCTGACCGGGTAAATTCATGATCAGGGCTGCGTGATCGGGCGTTTCGCGGATCACCGCCAACTGGCGCGACAAGATCGCGGTCGGCACGAACTGCAGGCTGATCTGGCGCATCTGCTCGCCAAAGCCGGGCATTTCCCGCGTGCCCACGGCCAGCGTCGCTTCCGGTGTTACGTCGCGCCGCGCCGGGCCGGTGCCGCCGGTGGTCAAGACCAGATGGCAGCGCGTCACGTCGACCAGTTCGATCAGCGTCGCTTCGATGGTGGCCCGGTCGTCGGGGATCAGGCGCGTCTCGCAGCGCCATGGACTGATCAAAGCAGCGCCAAGCCATTGCTGCAGCGCCGGAATGCCTTGATCTTGATACACGCCGCCGCTGGCGCGGTCGGAGATCGACACCAGGCCTATGGTGATCTGGCCCGGCTGGTCAAGCTTGTCGTCACATTGATTGTTTGTCATGGATGCTACCTCGGGTCTTGAAAACGATGAAACCGGCTGCTATCCCGGTTTCATGTTGGCTCGCTGGATGGATTGCGCCAATGGTTTGTCAGTCGTCGCGCGGCTCGTCGTCCGCGTCGAGTTCGACATCGTCATCGTCGGCCCGCTTGCCATTCTTCTTGGCGTCGACTTGCTTCAGGATCTGGAAGATTTCGCGGTAAGCTTTTGGCGGTTTTTGTTCGGCCTGCTCCTTGCGGGCATTACGAATCAGTGTGCGCAAGTGCTGGCCATCGAGTTCCGGATGCTCCGCCAGCAGCGCGGTCAGCACCTTGTCGTCGGTGAGCAGCTTTTCGCGGCGGCGCTCCAGTGCATGCATCGCCGCGGTGTCCGATTTGGACATGCCGCGCCAGCTGTCGATCGCCTTCTGGATCACGGCCAGTTCGTCGGCGTCGAGCGAGCGCATCTTTTTGCCGACATACTGCAACTGGCGTCGACGTCCTTCGTGATCCTTGATTTGCTGGCATTCGAGGATCGCATCGCGCACGTCTTCCGGCATCGGTACACGCTTGATGCGGTCGCGCGGTTCGGCGATCAGTTCGGCGCCCAGCTTTTGCAAGTCGAGCATCTCACGTTTGAGTTGCGATTTCGACGGGCGTTCGTATTCTTGTTCGAATTCGGATGATTGGAAGCCGCAAGCTCCCCGGTTTGGATTTGGCATGATAAAAAGCGATTGGCGCGCGGCCGTTCTGTAAACTGTAAACGACTGCTATGATAACTGCTTTAGCGAACAACTGAAGAAAACAGCCTATGAACGACTCGGTATTTACCCACAGCCAGGATCAATTGAGACAGCTTGCACGCGAGGTGTTGTCTTTCGCGCGCGAAAAGGGCAGTACCGACGCCGCTGTCGAGATCAGCGAAGGCGGTGGTTTGTCGGTTGCTGTACGCAAAGGCAAGATCGAGACGATCGAACAGAACAAAGACAAGGGCATGGGCGTGACCGTGTTCATCGGCAAGAAGCGCGGCAATGCCAGCACGTCGGATTTTTCGACCGCGGCGCTGCGCGCAACAGTCGAGGCCGCTTATAACATCGCCTGCTTCACGGCCGAAGACGAGTGCGCCGGCTTGCCCGACACCGACATGCTGGAAATGGCGCCGCGCGATTTGAAATTGTTCTATCCATGGCTGATCGAGGCCGACGCCGCAGTTGTGCTGGCCAAGCGCGCCGAGGCGGCCGCGTTTGCCGTCGACCCGCGCGTGACCAATAGCGAAGGGGCCAGCGTCTACGTGCAGCAATCCCATTTCGTGTCGGCCAATTCGCGCGGCTTCATCGGCGGTTATCCGTTTTCGCGCCATACGCTGGCGGTGTCGCCGATCGCAGGCAAGGGTGCCAAGATGCAGCGCGACGACTGGTATTCGTCGGTGCGCGATCCTTTAAAAATGGCCGAGCCGGAAGAGGTCGGTCGCTATGCAGCCGAGCGCGCTTTGTCGCGTCTGAATGCCCGCACGCTGTCCACCCGCACCTGTCCGGTGCTGTTCGAGGCGCCGCTCGCCGTCGGCTTGCTGGGCGCTTTTGTGCAGGCGACGTCGGGCAGCGCGCTGTACCGCAAGTCGACCTTCCTGCTCGATACGCTGGGCAAACCGGTGTTCCCGGCCCATATTCAGGTGCGCGAAGACCCGCATGTGTTGGGTGGTGTCGGCTCGGCGCCGTTCGATGACGAGGGCGTCATGACCAAGCGCCGCGATGTCGTCAAGAATGGCGTGTTGCAAGGCTACTTTCTGTCGACCTATTCGGCGCGTAAACTCGGCATGGAGACCACCGGCAATGCCGGCGGTTCGCACAATCTGTCGCTGACATCGTCGAAGACCCGCAAAGGCGACGATTTTGTGGCGATGCTCAAAAAAATGGGCACGGGCTTGCTGGTGACCGAACTGATGGGCCAGGGTACCAACTACGTGACCGGCGATTATTCGCGCGGCGCATCCGGTTTCTGGGTCGAAAACGGCGTGATTCAGTATCCGGTCGAGGAAATCACGATCGCCGGCAACATGAAAGACATGCTGATGCAGATCGTCGCGGTCGGCAATGACGTGCTGGCGCGTGGCACCAAGCAAACCGGCTCGATCCTGATCGAAAAAATGGTCGTCGCCGGCGGCTAGGCGCTGCCTCGCGGACGCTGCGTCTGCTCCGGGCGGCGTCCGGAGCAGACGGGTTGATGTCCCGCCAGACAGTAAGGCGGTCATGCCCGCAACAGAACACACCAACGAACTTGGCAAGAAAATCACGGAGCTTAGCGCTGCGCTGACGTAGCTGTGGGCATGGTCCGTGGCTCAGGGAGTTGCTGAAGATCTTGCGTTTCCCCGGCCAGGCGCCGCCAGCCGAATGCGCATGGACGATCGCGATCTCAGGTTCGATGCAAGCGCGCACCCATGCGCTCGCCAAACGGAAGACGCAATTGCCCGACGCCAGCAAACGGGTGATTCAGAAACAGGCTTCATCCCGGCCGGCTTCTTTCGAAATCGTCACACCTATTTAATCGAGACCGCCAAAGCGCTGGTAAAACGACGCTGGGGCATCGGGTAATTGCACATCTTCATGCCTGAGTGTGGCGCTGATGTACTGCCCGGC
The DNA here is from genome assembly GCA_047623125.1 of Janthinobacterium sp. Classification (GTDB taxonomy): domain Bacteria; phylum Pseudomonadota; class Gammaproteobacteria; order Burkholderiales; family Burkholderiaceae_D; genus Janthinobacterium. The sequence continues at coordinate 7,388 of JBLHNV010000003.1, forward strand.
ATCGGCGTGGATCAACCGGTACAGTGCGCGCGCCAGTGCATACGCTTGCGCACCCGGCCACGGATCGGGCAACAGACTGGCCGGCAATTGCGGGTCGTGCAACTGGACCCGGCGGTAAGCGTGAATCAGCAGCGTGCGGATCACGAAAGCTTGCTCCCGTGCGATGTCGGCATCGGCTTGCAGCAGCGCCAGCAAGGGCTGGAAGCGGGCGATGAATTCTTCATAGCCGCGCGCTACTTCGGACAAATCCCAGCCATCGTTGATCAACTCGCCCAGCGAGCGCTGGCCCACGCCCGGCAACTGGGTGGCGCGCCAGACGGCCAGTTTGCCCTGCACGCCGATCCGCGTCAGAATTTCTTCCAGCACATCAGCATCGCTGGCCGGATGGCCAAAGATGCCTGGTGCGATCATGCTGTAACCCTCCCATAGCAATTCCTTGCGCAGCGCGCCGCGCTGGGTCGCGTCTATGCTCGCGGCGGTGCCGATGACGATGGTCCAGCTGCCATCCCAATGGCTGACCAGCGGCGCATAGATGCGGCGGTAGGCCCGCGCCAAGCGTTTCATCGCTTGCGGCGTGATCGCATACGCGCTGCGCCTGCCATCGCGCCGGGCGCTGAGCCAGCCTTCTTGCGCAAGGCGGAACACGCTGGTGCGCAGCAAGCGGTCATTGACGCCAAACGGCGCCAGCAAGTCGATCAGGCTGCCCAGCCATATTTCGCCCCCGTGCGGCACGATGGCGTCGCCAAAGATCGTCATTACCAGCGATTTCGAGCGCGGCGGCTCACTGGCAAGAAACTGGTCTATCCATTCGGTGGGTGTATTCAAGGTATCTCCGACTGCCACGGCATTATGCAAAGCCAGAGTTTACTGCGTTGCAGAGCCGTGACTGCTTTATTTGTCATTCTTGCGGTGAATATGCGATACATTATTTTAAAATGATTCCTTTGTTACGTATACACATAATATTTTGTATCGTATTATTTGTCATCTGCACTACACCAACGACATGGAGAGCATCATGTACGCACAAATGGTTGAAACCGGTCTGAAGAATGTCCGCTCCATCGATGACATGAGTTCCGATGAGCGTGAGTTCCAGGCCCGCATCGACGCCGGCATCAAGATCGAAGCGAAGGATTGGATGCCCGAGGCTTATCGCAAGACGCTGATCCGCCAGGTGTCGCAGCATGCGCACTCGGAAATCATCGGCCAGCTGCCGGAAGGCAACTGGGTGACCCGCGCACCCACGCTCAAGCGCAAGTCGATTCTGCTGGCCAAGATCCAGGATGAAGCGGGCCATGGCCTGTATCTGTACAGCGCTTGCGAGACGCTGGGCGTGTCGCGCGATGAATTGCTCGCCGCGCTGCACTCGGGCAAGGCCAAGTATTCCAGCATCTTCAATTACCCGACGTTGAGCTGGGCCGACATGGGCACGATCGGCTGGCTGGTCGATGGCTCGGCGATCATCAACCAGATCCCCTTGTGCCGTTGTTCCTATGGCCCGTATGCGCGTGCGATGGTGCGCGTGTGCAAAGAAGAGTCGTTCCATGCGCGCCAGGGCTACGACATCATGATGTCGCTGTGCAAGGGGTCATCCGAGCAAAAAGCGATGGCGCAGGATGCACTGAATCGCTGGTGGTGGCCGTCGCTGATGATGTTCGGTCCGTCCGACGCCGAATCGGTCAACAGCGCGCAATCGGCGCAGTGGCGCATCAAGCTGTTTTCAAACGACGAGTTGCGTCAGCGTATGGTCGACCAGACCGTGCCGCAGATTGAATACCTCGGTCTGACCGTGCCAGATCCGGATCTGAAGTTCAATTCGGAAACCGGGCACTACGAATTTGGCGCCATCGACTGGTCCGAATTCCATAATGTGCTCAAGGGCAACGGGCCGTGCAACCGCGAGCGCTTGCGTGCCCGCGTCAAGGCGCACGAAGATGGCCAGTGGTTCCGCGATGCACTTTTGGCGTATGCCGACAAGCATGTTGACGTACAAGCTGCGGCTTGACTTTTCAGGGAGCTTGCAATGAGCGAAGTAACGAGCAAGGAATGGCCGCTGTGGGAAGTGTTCATCCGCAGCCAGCACGGTCTGGCGCACAAGCATGTCGGCAGTTTGCATGCACCCGATGCCAAGATGGCGCTTAACAATGCGCGCGATGTGTATACGCGGCGCAACGAGGGCGTCAGCATCTGGATTGTGCGCGCCAGCGATATCGTGGCCAGCAGCCCGGGCGACAAGGGAGCGTTGTTCGAACCATCGAACAGCAAGGTTTACCGCCATCCGACGTTCTTTCCGATGCCGGAAGAAGTCAAAAATCTTTGATGCACGTGGACCAACTTATGGAAGCTCTGAACGTGGATGAACTGATCGACAACAAACCCGTCGCCAGGGGCGGCGACAAATCCAGTGACAAGTTCACTTACTTGCTGCGCCTGGCCGACAATGCGCTGATCGTATCCCAGCAATTGTCGCAGTTGTGCGGCAAGGGGCCGGCGCTGGAAGAAGACATGGCGCTGACCAACGTTGCGCTCGACTTGCTGGGCCAGACCCGGCTGTGGTTATCGTATGCCGGCGAACTTGAAGGCAAGGAGCGCGATGAAGACCAGCTGGCCTTCTTGCGTGACGCGCATGACTTCACGAATTGCCTGCTGCTGGAGCAGCCGAATGGCAACTATGCCGACACGATGGTGCGGCAATTTTTTTTCGATACCTGGCATTATTTTCTGCTGCAAAAACTGCTGGCATCAAGCGATGAGCGCATCGCCCAGGTGGCTGAAAAGTCGCTGAAGGAAGTCACTTATCACCTGCGCCGCAGCGGCGACTTGCTGGTGCGTCTGGGTGATGGCACACCCGATAGCCATGCGAAGACCCAGGCTGCGGTTGACGAACTGTGGATGTACACGGGTGAATTTTTCAACTACGACGCGATCGATCTGGCAATGGTCGAACAAGGGGTGGCACCGGCTGCCGCACCGCTGCGTAGCGCCTGGCTGGAGCACGTGGCCGAGATCTTCGCCGAAGCGACGTTGACGATGCCAGTTCCGGATGCCTGGATGCAAAAGGGCGGCAAGCAGGGCACGCATACGGAGCATCTCGGCTTCATCTTGGCTGAGATGCAATTCCTGCAGCGCGCCTACCCCGGAGTCCGCTGGTAATGAATGAAGCAACGACGATCAGTGTTCAGCAAGTGTGGGACTGGCTGGGCGAGGTGAACGATCCCGAGATCCCTGTGCTGTCGGTGGTCGATCTGGGCATCGTGCGCGCCGTTGATTTGCAAGCTGGCGAGTGCGTGGTGACAATCACGCCGACCTATTCCGGTTGCCCTGCCATGGAAGTGATCGCCGAAGCGGTGACGGCGGCGTTGCACGGCCACGGCATTGCGAACGTCCGGCTGGTCAACCAGTTGTCGCCGGCCTGGACTACGAACTCGATGAGCGCGGCCGGCAAGATCAAGCTTCAGGGTTACGGCATTGCACCGCCGGTGCAGCAAGTCGTCGACATCAGCGCATTGAGCGGCGCTGTCAAACGCGTCAAACCTGGCTTGGCGCCCAGGCTGCAAGTGGCTTGTCCGAATTGCGGATCGCTCAACACGGCCGTCACCAGCCAGTTCGGGTCGACGCCGTGCAAGGCTTTGTACAAATGCCTCGATTGCATTGAACCGTTCGATTATTTCAAATGCCACTGAGGTGGTTGCGTCGCTTTCATGAATAAACCAGTGACACCATAACGAGACACTCATGAGCCAATTTTATCCGCTGTCGGTAGCCAAAGTCCGCAACGAGACACGAGATACCATCGTCGTCACCTTTGCGGTGCCGCCGGAACTGACAGAACGCTTTCGCTTCCGGCAAGGTCAGCATCTGACGCTGAGCACCTGCATCAATGGCGAGCACTTGCGCCGCTCCTATTCGATCTGTTCAGCGGTGCAAGATGATGCGCTGCGTGTGGCCATCAAGCGCACTCCGGGCGGCGCTTTTTCGACCTGGGCCAACGACACGCTGGCTGCCGGCGCGACGCTCGACGTGATGCCGCCGATGGGCCACTTCAACGTGCCGCTCGATGCCGCCAACCGCAAGCATTACCTCGCGTTTGCTGCCGGCAGCGGCATCACGCCGATCCTGTCGATCATCAAGACTACGTTGCAAGCGGAGCCGCACAGCCGCTTTACGCTGTTCTATGGCAATCGCGCCTCGTCGACGGTGATCTTCAAGGCGGAATTGATGGACTTGAAGGACGTGTACCTGGAACGCCTGAATCTGGCCTACGTGATGAGTCGCGAGCAGCAGGATATCGAACTGTTCAACGGGCGTATCAGCGAAGAGAAATGCGCCCAATTGCTGCAGCACTGGATCAAGCTCGACGATGTCGATGTTGCCTTTATCTGCGGCCCGGAAGACATGATGCAAGGCGTCTCCAGGGCGTTGCAGGCCGGCGGCATGGCCAAACAATCGATCAAGATCGAATTGTTCGCAGCCAGTATTTCGAAGCACCAGCATCAGGCGCGCGCGCCGCGCGATGGAGCGCGGTCCGAGACCGAAGTGACGGTCGTCATGGATGGCAGCCACACCACCTTCAGCATGGATCGCGACAAGGAATCGATACTCGACGCCGGCCTGCGCCATGGCATCGACATGCGCTATTCGTGCAAGGGCGGCGTCTGTTCGACCTGCCGCTGCAAGGTGGTCGATGGTAGAGTCGATATGGATGTCAATTATGCGCTGGAAGATTATGAAATCGCGCGCGGCTTCGTATTGAGTTGCCAGAGCTATCCGGTCACCGACAAGGTCGTCATCGACTTCGATCAGGCTGAATAGGCTGGTCGGTTCGAGCGGCCGAATTCACAGGCCCGATTCACAGGCATATGGATCGACCCGACATCCGTCATCGCCCCGGTGTCACGCCGGGAACTGTCAGCAACTTCTGAAATGAGACACCATGGAATATCAAAATATCCTGTTCGACAACCAAGATGGTATCGCGCAACTGACGCTGAACCGGCCCGATAAACTGAACAGCTTCACGCAGGCGATGCACGATGAAGTGCACCACGCGCTGACCCGGATTCGTCTCGATGAAACGGTACGGGTCTTCGTATTGACCGGCGCCGGACGCGGATTTTGCGCCGGCCAGGACTTGTCCGACCGCGCCGTCGAACCGGGTGCCAAGGGCATCGATCTGGGCGAGTCGGTGGAAAAAAATTACGCACCACTGGTGCTGGCGCTGCGCGCGCTGCCGATGCCGGTCATCTGCGCTGTCAATGGCGTCGCCGCTGGCGCGGGTGCCAATCTGGCCTTGGCCTGCGACATCGTGCTGGCTGCGAAATCGGCCAGCTTTGTCGAAGTGTTTTGCAAACTGGGCCTGGTCCCCGACACCGGTGGCACCTACTTTCTGCCGCGTCTGATCGGCACGGCACGCGCGATGGGTTTGTCCATGCTGGGTGAAAAGCTGACCGCTGAACGGGCCGAAAACTGGGGTTTGATCTGGAAATGCGTACCCGATGCCGACCTGGAGCAAGAAACGCTGGCCATGGCGCGCCACTTCGCCAGCGCCCCCACCAAGGGACTGGCGCGGACCAAGGAAGCGCTGTATCAAAGCGGCTTGAATACGCTGCCCGAGCAACTGAAACTGGAAGCGGGCTTCATGAGCGAACTGGGCGCCAGCCACGATTATCAGGAAGGCGTGGCTGCTTTTCTCGCCAAGCGCACGCCACAATTTCTGGGGAAATAAGCGGTGAGCGAGACGATCAACGGCCTTTCTGAAAACAGCATCATCGGCAGCGGCGCGATGGGCGCGGGCCTCGCGCAGGGCGCCGGTTGTGCCGTGTCGGGCCTGGGCGATGTGCCCGGCCTGGCCGTGATGCGCCGCACACTGGCTGCCGGAGGCCCATTTCATGCATAAAGAAGATCACTCCGTGAGCGACCCGCAAGTCCTCGCACAAGCGGCCGCAGATGCCATGTTCGAGCGCGACCGCGCCAGCCGCGGGCAGGGCATTGCGCTGGCCGAGGTGCGCCCCGGCTATGCGCGCATGACGATGACGGTTGGCCCCGGCATGCTGAACGGGCATGACACCTGTCACGGCGGATTCATTTTCATGCTGGCCGACAGCGCTTTCGCGTTCGCCTGCAATAGCCATAACCTGAATACGGTCGGGGCCGCTTGTAGCATCGACTACCTGGCCCCGGGCCGCTTGCACGACGTGCTGTGCGCCGAGGCAGTGGAGCAGGCGCTGGCCGGGCGCAGCGGCATCTACGACGTCAAGGTCAGCAATCAGGATGGCCTTCTGATTGCGCTGTTTCGCGGCAAATCGCAGCGCATCAGTGGTGAGGTGGTGACGCTGCCGGGCTGACCGGAGTTAAGCAAAAGGCCGGATTCCGACGCTAGATCGGGACCAGATTCGATTACAGCAGCACATTCAACGAGGAGACAACGATGGTCCAACGCACACCCGCCCCATCCGACCTGGAAGCGATCGAACGCGCCAGCAAGGATGAGCTGCAAGCGCTGCAATTGCAGCGCATGAAATGGTCTTTGAAGCACGCCTATGACAACGTGCCGCATTACCGCGCCTCGTTCGACGCTGCCGGGGTCCATCCTGAAGATTTGAAGACGCTGGCCGACCTGGCCAAATTTCCGTTCACCGACAAAAAGACGCTGCGCGACAATTATCCATTCGGCATGTTTGCCGTGCCGCGCGAACAGGTTACGCGCCTGCATGCGTCCAGCGGCACCACCGGCAAGGCCACCGTGGTCGGCTACACGAAGAACGACATCGACACCTGGGCCAACGTTGTGGCGCGCTCGATCCGCGCTGCGGGCGGGCGCGCCGGCGACATGGTGCACATCGCCTACGGCTACGGCCTGTTCACCGGCGGACTCGGTGCGCATTACGGCGCCGAGCGTTTGGGATGCACCGTGGTGCCGATGTCGGGTGGCCAGACCGAAAAACAGGTACAGCTGATCTGCGACTTCAAGCCGGACATCATCATGGTCACGCCGTCCTACATGCTCAACATCATCGAGGAATTTGCGCGCCAGGGCATGGATGCGGCAGATTCGTCGCTGAAGGTCGGCATCTTCGGCGCCGAGCCGTGGACCGATGCGATGCGTGCCGAAATCGAGACCCGCGCCGGTATTGATGCCGTCGATATCTACGGTTTGTCGGAAGTGATGGGGCCAGGGGTGGCCAGCGAGTGCATCGAAAGCAAGGACGGTCCGGTCATCTGGGAAGACCATTTTTACCCCGAGATCATCGACCCTGATACCGGCGAAGTGCTGCCGGAAGGTTCCGAAGGCGAGCTGGTATTCACCTCGCTGACCAAGGAAGCGCTGCCTGTGATCCGCTACCGCACGCGCGATTTGACGCGTCTGCTGGCGCCGACTTCGCGCTCCATGCGCCGCATCGGCAAGATCACCGGCCGCTCCGACGACATGCTGATCATCCGCGGCGTCAACGTCTTCCCGAGCCAGATCGAAGAATTGATCCTGAAGATACCGAGTCTGGCGCCGCAATACCAGCTCGTTATCACGCGCGAAGGCCATCTTGACCAGCTTGACGTGATCGGTGAATTGCGGGCGGAGTTATCCGGCAAGCTGTCGGACGGCGACACCGAGGCGCTGGCGCACGAACTGGAACACCACATCAAGACCTATGTCGGCGTCACGACCAGAGTCCGTTTGCTGGCCGCGAACAGTATCGAGCGCTCGCTGACTGGCAAGGCCAGGCGCGTGTTTGACAAGCGTCCCAAAATCAACCAAGCCTGACATAAATCAAGGAATCAAACATGAACCATGCTTTCATTTGCGACGCCGTGCGCACTCCGTTCGGCCGCTACGGCGGCTCTCTGGCAGGGGTGCGCGCCGACGATCTGGGCGCGTTGCCGATTGCGGCCCTGATGGCGCGCAATCCATCGCTTGACTGGGCTGCGCTGGACGACGTGTTCTACGGCTGCGTCAACCAGGCCGGCGAGGATAACCGCAACGTCGGCCGCATGGCCGCGCTGCTGGCCGGCTTGCCGGCCTCGGTCCCTGCCAACACGATCAATCGCCTGTGCGGCTCCAGCATGGATGCAGTTGGCCTGGCCGCGCGCACGATCCGCGCTGGCGAGGCCGGGCTGATCATCGCCGGCGGCGTCGAGAGCATGACGCGCGCGCCCTTCGTCATGGCCAAGGCCGACAGCGCCTTTTCGCGCGTGGCCAAGATCGAAGACACGACGATGGGCTGGCGCTTCGTCAACCGGCTGATGAAAGAGCAGTACGGCATCGATAGCATGCCGGAAACGGCCGAAAACGTGGCGCGCGAATTCAATATCAACCGTCGCGATCAGGATGCGCTGGCGCTGCGCAGCCAGCAGCGCTGGTCTGCCGCCTACGCCGCCGGCGTCTTCGAGCGCGAAATCGTGGCAGTCACGCTGCCGCAAAAAAAGGGCGACCCGAAGATCGTCGACAGCGACGAGCATCCGCGGCCGGAGACCACGTTGGAGATGCTGGCGAAATTGAAAGGCGTCGTCACGCCCGATGGCACGGTGACGGCTGGCAATGCGTCGGGCATTAATGACGGCGCTTGCGCGATCTTGCTGGCGTCCGGCGCCGCGCTGGACAAGCATGGTTTGACCCCGCGCGCGCGCGTGCTCGGCATGGCTTGTGCCGGTCTGGCGCCGCGCATCATGGGTTTCGGCCCGTCGCCCGCATCGAAAAAAGTGCTGGCGCAGACCGGCTTGACGCTGGGTCAGATGGATGTCATTGAATTGAACGAAGCGTTCGCCGCCCAGGCGCTGGCGGTCACGCGTGACCTGGGCTTGCCCGACGATGCCGCCCACGTCAATCCGAACGGCGGCGCGATCGCGCTCGGCCATCCGCTGGGCGCCTCCGGTGCGCGCCTGATCATGGCTGCGCTGAACCAGCTCGAGCGCACCGGCGGACGCTATGCGCTGTGCACGATGTGCATCGGCGTCGGCCAGGGCATCGCCTTGATCATCGAGCGTGTGTAGTTTGATGCAGTTGTAATAAAGCAAGCGTAAGTGAATAAAAAACGTACATAAAAAATGGACATAAAACCATCATGGAGACCGCAATGCCAACCACTCTGTTCAAGAAAACCATCCTCGCCGCCGCGCTGTTGCTCGCTGCCAATATCGCCAATGTCGCTACTGCAGCCGACAACATCAAGATCGGCTCGGTGCTGTCGGTGTCCGGTCCGGCCGCATTCCTGGGCGACCCGGAGCTGAAGACGCTGCAGTTGTACATCGAGAAGATCAATGCCGCCGGCGGCGTGCTGGGTCGCAAACTGGAACTGGTGCATTACGATGATGGCAGCGATGCGGGCAAGGCCAATGGCTTTGCCAAACGCTTGATCGAGTCGGACCAGGTCGACGTGCTGATCGGCGGCACCACTACCGGCGCGACGATGGCGATGGCACCTCTGGTGGCGCGTGCCAACCTGCCTTTCATCTCGCTGGCGGGCGGCGTCGTGATCGTCGACCCGGTCAAGAAATGGGTATTCAAGACTCCGCATACCGACCGCATGGCGGCCGAAAAGGTGTTCGAGGACATGAAAAAACGCGGCATCTCGAAAGTGGGATTGTTGTCAGAAACCAGCGGCTTCGGCGCGTCCGGACGCAAGGAGTCGCAGAACGTGGCCGCCAAATACGGCATCACGCTGGTGGCCGATGAAACCTACGGCCCCAAGGATACCGACATCACCGCTCAGCTGACCCGTATCAAGGGCACTGCCGGGGTGCAGGCGGTGTTCGTGTTCGGTCTGGGTCAGGGGCCGGCCGTGGCGACAAAGAATTACGGCCAGCTCGGCATGAGCGCATTGCCCATGTACCAGTCGCATGGCGTGGCGTCGAACGAATACCTGAATTTGTCGGGCAAGTCGGCCGATGGCGTGCGTCTGCCGACGCCTGCGCTATTGATCGCGCAAACGCTGCCCGATGGTGACGTGCAAAAGGCGGTCGTGACCGGCTATGACGCTGCCTACAAGGAACGCTACAAGGTCGAGCCATCGACCTTCGGCGGTTACGCGCTCGATGCATTGAACCTGTCGATCGACGCGATCAAGCGCGCCGGTTCGACCGACCCTGAAAAAGTACGCAACGCGCTGGAACAAACCAAGGGTTTTGTGAGCACCACCGGCGTCTTCAACATGTCACCGGAGAACCACATGGGGCTGGATCTGTCGGCATTTCGCATGGTCGAAGTGAAAAACGGCGGGTGGCAAATTCTGAAGTAATTGCGCAAACAGCAATCGCGCCCGCTTGGAGTTGCAGCAAGGCCGCATGCCTTGCTGCAAGTTGACGGCCCGCGCCATGATAAAAACACGGAGACACCATGCTTGCTCAATTTCTGCAATTCCTGTTTTCGGGAATGACAGCCGGTTCCGCCTACGCGCTGGCGGCGCTTGGCTTCACCATCATCTACAACACCAGCGGCGTCATCAATTTCGCGCAGGGTGAATTCATCATGATGGGCGGCATGCTCGCTGCCATGATGGCGGGCGCCGGCGTGCCGCTGCCGCTGGCGATTCTGGTCGCCGTCGCGCTCACGGGCGCAGTCGGTCTGATCATGGAAAAGGCCGTCATCGAACCGGCTCAGAATGCGCAAGTGGTGACCCTGATCATCATCACGATCGGCGCGTCGCTGACGCTGCGCGGCCTGGTCCAGATCTGGCTCGGCAAAGGGGCCCACGCATTACCCGCATTCTCAAGCGATCAACCGATCCAGTTCCTGGGCGCGAGCCTGCTGCCGCAAAGCCTGTGGGTGCTGGGCGTGACGCTGGCCATCGTCGCTGCACTGGGCTGGTTCTTCGGCCGCACGCTGCTCGGAAAAGCGATGCTGGCGACATCGCACAACAAACTGGCGGCGCAACTGGTGGGCATCAACACGCGCCGCGTGCTGTTGCTCTCGTTCGGCCTGGCTGCGCTGTTGGGCGCCGTGGGTGGCATTCTGGTCGCACCGATCACTTACACTTCGTATGACGCCGGCATCATGCTGGGCTTGAAAGGCTTTGTCGCAGCCGTGCTGGGCGGTCTCGGCGGCGGGGTCGGCGCGATCGCCGGCGGCTTGATTCTGGGCATCGCCGAAGCGATGACGGCAGGCTACATCTCGTCGGCGTACAAGGATGCCGTGCCGTTCGTGCTGATCTTGCTGATCCTGTTCTTCATGCCGCGCGGCTTGTTCGGCGCCAAGAGCTCGGAGCGCGTATAAAATGAACATAAACTCCCTGAACTTGAAGGCGGGCCAGCGCGGCTTGCTGCTGCTGGCGCTGGTGCTGGTCAGCTTGCCTTTGGTATTGACGAACGGATATTATTTTGACGTCGCGATCCGCATCGCCTTGAATGCGGTCGTCGTCATCGGTTTGAACTTGCTGATGGGCTACACGGGGCAGATCAGCCTCGGCCATGCCGGTTTCTACGGGCTGGGTGCCTACGCGTCGGCAGTGCTGACTACGCATTACAACTGGCCGGCACTGGCCGCGCTGGCAAGCGGTGCCGTTGCGACCGGTTTGCTGGCATGGCTGGTGGCGCGTCCCATATTGAAACTGAAGGGCCATACGCTGGCGATGGCGACGCTGGGTCTGGGCATCATCATCGCCATCGTCATCAAAAATGAAGGCCAGCTGACCGGTGGCCCTGATGGCATTTCGTTGCCTGCGTTGATTGTCTTCGGCCATGAGATCAGTGGCGACGTCCAGTGGTATGCGGTTGCGGCCGTCCTGTTGCTGCTGGTGACCTGGGGTGCGCTGAACCTGGTCGATTCGCCGACCGGGCGCGCTCTGCAGGCGATCCACGGCTCGGAAGTGGCGGCGCGCGTGGCTGGCGTCGACACCACGCGTTTCAAGGTGCGCGTGTTCGTGCTGTCGGCCGTCATTGCCAGCATCGCCGGCAGCATCAGCGCGCACTATATCGGCTTCATCACGCCCAGCCTGGCCGGCTTTTTTCATTCGATCGAACTGGTGACGATGGTCGTCGTCGGCGGCATGGCGTCGATCTTCGGTGCCATCATCGGCGCCGCGCTGCTGACGTTGCTGCCGCAATTGCTATCCTCTTTTGAAGGCTGGGAAACGGTCGTGTTCGGCGTGATCTTGATGCTGACGATGATCTTCCTGCCCAAGGGCCTGGTGCCGAGCCTGGCTCGCAGCGGTCGAACCCGCCGGGTCACACCAAGCAAGACGGAGCGCTAAGCGATGCTATCGATACAAAATCTGTGCAAGAGCTTTGGCGGCGTGCATGCGGTGCAAGACGTCAGCTTTTCGATCAAGGAAGGCAGCATTCATTCTGTGATCGGCCCCAATGGTGCCGGCAAGACCACGTTGTTCAACCTGATCACCGGCGTCTACACGCCCACCAGCGGCAAAATCATGCTGCGCGGCGAAAACGTGGCTGGCCTGGCGCCGGACCAGTTGGCGCGACGCGGCCTGAGCCGCACTTTCCAGAACCTGCAAGTGTGCATGAACATGACGGCGCTCGACAACGTGATGGTGGGTGCTCATCTGCGCCTGAACCAGAACCTGTTTGCGGCGTTGCTGCACCTGCCGTCGGTACGGCGGGCCGACGCGCTGTGCCGTGACGAAGCGGCGGCTCTGATGGAATTCGTCGGCCTCAAGCGCCACATCGACGCCGAGGCTGGCGAAATGTCCTATGGCGCACTGAAGCGGCTCGAAATCGCGCGCGCTCTGGCGGCCCATCCGAAAGTGCTGCTGCTGGACGAGCCGGCGGCCGGTCTGAATCACACAGAAACGGGAGAAATCGAAGCGCTGATCCGCAAGGTCGCGCAGTCGGGCGTCACCGTGGTGCTGGTCGAGCACGACATGAAGCTGGTGATGAACTTGTCCGACCATATCCTGGTACTCGATTACGGCAAGAAGCTGGCCGAAGGCACGGCAGCGCAGGTGCGCGCCAATCCCGACGTCGTTGCCGCTTATTTGGGAGTGGCGGCATGAAGATGGAATCTGTGCACAACATGAAGCAAAATTCGACCCCGCTAGTGCTGGAAATCAGGGGCCTGACCAGCCACTATGGCCGCATTCAAGCCTTGCACGGCATCGACATCGAGGTGCGCAAGGGACAACTGGTCGCGCTGGTCGGCGCCAACGGCGCCGGCAAGACTACGCTGCTGCGCGCCATTTCAGGCGTGCAAGCAATCAGCGGCGGCCGCATTCATTATCAGGGCAACGATATCAGCACCATGAGTCCGGACCAGCGCGTACGGTCAGGCATCTGCCATGTGCCGGAGGGGCGCCAGATGTTTGGCCCGATGTCGGTCGAGGACAACTTGCGTCTGGGCGCCTACACCAGGCCCAAGGCGGACACCGCCTTTGATCTGGAAAAAATGTATCAGCTGTTTCCGATTCTGCAGGAAAAGCGGCGGCTGGCGGCCGGCACCCTGTCCGGCGGCCAGCAGCAAATGCTGGCGATGGCGCGCGCGCTGATGGGGCGGCCCGACGTGCTGCTGCTGGACGAGCCGAGCATGGGACTGGCACCGCTGCTGATCGTCGAGATTTTTCGCATCGTGCAAAGCTTGTGCGATCAAGGCATCACGATCTTGCTGGTCGAGCAAAACGCGCACGCGGCGCTGGCGATCGCCGACATCGGCTACGTGATGGAAACCGGCGCCATCTTGCTGTCGGGCCCGGGCCCCGAATTGCTGAACAATACGCAGGTGCAGAGCGCCTATCTGGGCATGTAAGCCCGCACTCAAATACGGTCCCGGCACCGATGGAGAATGAAAATGGTCAAGGTATATGAAATCAATGGCCTCACGCCGGTAGTCCACCCGAGCGCCTACGTGCATCCGAGTGCGGTGCTGATCGGCGATGTCATCATCGGGCCGCGCTGCTACATCGGTCCGCTGGCATCAATACGAGGCGATTTTGGCCGCCTGATCCTGGAAGAGGGCGCCAACTTGCAGGACACGTGCGTGATGCACGGCTTTCCCGGCTGCGACACCGTGGTCGAAGTCGACGGCCACATCGGTCACGGCGCCGTGCTGCACGGTTGCCGCATCGGGCGCAATGCGCTCATCGGCATGAATTCGGTGGTGATGGACAATGCGATCATCGGTGCCGAGAGCATTCTGGCCGCGATGAGCTTCGTCAAGGCCGGCATGATCGTCGCGCCGCGCAGCATGGTCGTGGGCTCGCCGGCGCGCGTGCTGCGCCCGGTCAGCGACGCTGAGATCGAGTGGAAGAATGCCGGCACCCGCCAGTATCAGGAACTGGCGCTGCGCTCGATGCTGACGATGCGCGAAGTCGACCCTCTGGTCGAAGTCGAAGCCGACCGGCCGCGGATCAGCTGGGACAGCGTATTGCCTTTGCACCTGCACAAGAACGCCGGGCCTTGATTGAACCTGAATTTGATTGGCATCCATTTTTTTCGAAAGTTGACATGATTACCATCTCCACGCTGCAAAGCCTGATCGCCGGTCGCTGGATCGGTGCACAGGCCGCCGTACCGCTGCACAATGCGCTCAACAACAGCCTGATCCATCACACCCATTTTGAGACCATCGACTTCGAGGAAGCTGTCACTTATGCGCGCAAGACCGGCGTGCCCGGCTTGATGGCGCTCGACTTCCAGCAGCGCGCTGCACTTTTGCGCGCGCTCGCCATGTATCTGGTAGAACGCAAGGAAGAACTGTATGCGATCTCCCACCTGTCGGGCGCGACGCGCGCCGACAGCTGGGTCGACATCGAAGGCGGCACCGGCACCTTGTTCGCTTACGCCAGCATGGGCAGCAATGAATTGCCGTCTTCCAATGTGCTGCATGAAGGCCCGGCCATTGCGCTGGGCAAAAAAGGCGGCTTTGCCGGCAGCCACATCCTGGTGCCGCGCGGCGGCCTGGCGGTGCACATCAATGCATTCAATTTTCCGGTCTGGGGCTTGCTGGAAAAATTTGCGCCCAGTTTCCTGGCCGCGATGCCGTGCATTGCCAAGCCGGCCACGTCAACCTCGTATCTGACGCAGGCGGTGGTACGCATGATGCACGAATCGAACTTGCTGCCCTCAGGCAGCTTGCAACTGGTGATCGGCGGCACCGGCGACTTGCTCGATCGTTTGAACGGCCAGGACGTCGTCACCTTCACCGGTTCGGCCGCGACTGCGGCCAAGTTGCGCACCAACCCCAATCTGATCGCGCAATCGGTGCCGTTCAACAGCGAAGCCGATTCTCTCAATTGCGCGATCCTGGCCCCGGACGTGACGCCCGATGACGCCGAATTCGACCTGTTCATCAAGGAAATCGTGCGTGAGATGACCGGCAAGTCGGGCCAGAAATGCACTGCGATCCGCCGCATCATCGT
The DNA here is from genome assembly GCA_047623125.1 of Janthinobacterium sp. Taxonomy (GTDB): domain Bacteria; phylum Pseudomonadota; class Gammaproteobacteria; order Burkholderiales; family Burkholderiaceae_D; genus Janthinobacterium. The sequence continues at coordinate 22,687 of JBLHNV010000003.1, forward strand.
GCCGCAGAACCGGCTCGATGCGGTGGCGACGCGTTTGCGCGAACGCCTTGCCAGGATCGTTGTCGGCGACCCGTCCATCGAAGGAGTGCGCATGGGCGCGCTGGCATCGAAAGAGCAGCAGCGCGACGTCGCCGAACGCGTCAAAATATTATCAAGTGGCAACGAAACAGTGTTCGGCGCGGCGGACGGTTTTGCGCCGCTCGGCAACAATGCGCAAGATGGCTGCTTCTTTGCGCCGACCCTGCTGCTGTGCCGCGATCCCTTGACCAACGATGCGGTGCACGACATCGAAGCATTCGGCCCGGTCAGCACGATGATGGGCTATGGCGACATGGACCAAGCCCTGGCGCTGGCGGCGCGCGGCAAGGGCAGTCTGGTGGCCACGCTGGTCACGGGCGACCCTGCCATCGCGGCGCGCGCGGTACCTGCGGTCGCTGCCACGCACGGTAGAATATTGATCCTGGATCGGGCAGCGGCCGTTGATTCCACTGGCCATGGTTCGCCCTTGCCGCAACTCAAGCATGGCGGCCCGGGCCGCGCCGGCGGCGGCGAGGAACTCGGCGGCGTGCGCGCGGTGCGCCATTATCTGCAGCGCGCCGCGATTCAGGGTTCGCCGACGATGCTCGCTGCCGTGACGGGCGAATATGTGCGCGGCGCCGCCGTTCAGGAAAGCCAGATCCATCCCTTTCGCAAGCACTTCGAAGAGCTGAACACCGGCGACTCGTTGCTGACGCACCGGCGCACTGTCGGCGAAGCCGACCTGATCAATTTCGGCGGCATCTCCGGCGACTATTTCTACATGCATTTCGACGCTATTGCGGCCAAGGAGTCGCAGTTCGGCCAGCGCATCGCGCACGGCTATTTCGTGCTGTCGGCCGCGGCTGGCCTGTTCGTATCGCCAGCGCCGGGGCCGGTGCTGGCCAACTACGGCTTGGACAATCTGCGTTTCGTCAAGCCGGTCGCCATCGGCGACACGATCCGTGCACGCCTGACCTGCAAGCGCAAGGTCGACCGCAATCGCAAGGATGTATTCGGCGTCGGGCAAGGGGTGGTGGCGTGGGATGTGCAGGTGACTAATCAGGACGACGAACTGGTGGCCAGTTATGACATTTTGACGCTGGTGTCGAAACGTGACTGAGGAGGTGTTCAGGCCAGGATCTGGCGTGAACTTGCCTGAACTTGCCTGAACTTGCCTGAACTTGCTGCGGGTCGTCTGCTTGCCCGGCGCTGCCCGGGCGTGATTTGCCCCGCAGCGCCGCAGCGATATCGGCGTAAAGCTCAGTGTGGACAAGCGGACAAACGGACGAAGTCCATATAATCTGCCAGCGCTGGTTCCCCTGAAGTTAAGTTAAGTTGAGTTGAGTTGAGTTTGCTTGCATGCTCATGCTGCAACATGTCTTGAAAGGTAATGATCGAATCCCGGCAATGCGGGCTTTGAGTGGCGCTATCAGGCACCGGAATATGGTTGAAGTTGTGTCATAATTGCAATAATTAATCGTCACCTGTCAACAACATGCACACAGCCTGTCCATTGCCTGTCTGGCCTCCCGCAAGTAGTGAGATGGGAATCGCCATGCACGGGCTCGACTGGTCCGCGACACAGCTTGGACCCAGCGCGCTCTGGCCGGCGAGTCTGCGCATTGCCGTTTGCGCGACGCTCGACTCGCCATTGCCGACGATATTGCTCTGGGGCCCGGACCTGCTCCAGTTGTATAACGATGCTTACCTGCAGATACTCGGCGTGCGCCATCCGTTGGCGATGGGGCAGCCCACGCAGCAATGCTGGCCCGAGGTCTGGCATTTCAATGAACCCCTCTATCGCCGCGTGCTGGACGACGGCGCGCGCATCCATCTGGAGGATCAGGAACACCTGATCGAGCGCTCAGGTATCCTCGAGAGCCGCTATTTCACGGTGACCTACGCACCGGCGCGCGATGAATCCGGCGTCGTGCGCGGGGTCCAGGTCGTCACGATGGAAACGACGCACCGGGTGCTGGCCGAACACAAGAATATTGCGCTGTTGAAGGCAAAGGCGTTTCAACTGGAGCTGGTCGACCGTTTGCGCCCCTCTATGATGCCGGATGAGATCATGGGCGTCGCCTGCACCTTGCTGGGACGCTACGTCGGCGCGGCGCAGGTGTTTTTTTCTGAAATCGATGAATCCGATGGCAGTTTCATTATCCGGCATGACTGGCGCGACGACGGGCAGTACAGCATCGCGGGGCAAACGCGGCAGCTCGATGACTTCGGCCCCGACATCATTGCGACGTTGCGCATGGGAAATGCCGTCATCGTCGACGATATTGCACAAGACCGGCGTACCTCAGCGCAGGCGCAGGCCTATGCCTGCATCGGCGTGCGTGCGCATCTGTCGATTCCGAAGGTCATTGCCGGCCGTTTGAGGTCGGTGCTCAGTTTGCATCATGACCATCCCTATCATTGGTCCGATATCGACATCCGAGTGGCCATCGACATGGCCACTCGGGTCTGGGCTACGGTCGATAGCGCCAAAATCCAGGCTCAGTTGCAGCATTCTAGGTCGATGCTGCGCAAACTGACGGCGAACCAGGAAAACGTCAGGGAAGACGAGCGCAAGCGCATTGCGCGCGATATCCACGATGAACTGGGACAAAATCTGATGGTACTGCGTCTGGATGTATCGATGATGCTGGTGCGTCCTGCGTCGGTGGCTATCGGCAAGGCGCGTGTGAATGCGGCCCTGAACCAGATCGACATGACGATCAAGTCAGTCAGGACCATCATGAATGACCTGCGTCCGGCGGTGCTCAATCTCGGACTGCATGCTGCCATCGAATGGCAAGCCAAGCAATTCCAGATGCGCACCGGCATCGTCTGCACATTGGATATCGATCATGACGAATTTTCCATCGACGACCAGCGCGCGACGGCGCTGTTTCGCATCGTGCAGGAATCGCTGACCAACGTGCTTCGCCATGCGTGCGCCCGCCACGTGCACATGACCATGCAGCGCAGCGGTGCCAGCTTGCAGGTAACGATTTCGGACGATGGCATCGGGCTTGGCCCCGACTGCCGCGAAAAAGAATTTGCGTTCGGGCTGGCCGGCATCGAAGAGCGTGTTCACGGCCTGGGCGGCAGCGTGGCGATTACCAACAATGCGTGCGCCGGCATGACGATCCGGGTGACGATCCCGGTCGATGCCAGCGCATAGAAATGGCGGAAAAACAGGACGCCGGTAAAGCGCGATAACGACAAAAAGATGGCTGAAAAGCGCGGTAACTGCACGGTGGCGGCCGTTTGTCAGGAGTCCGGGGTTTCCGGCTTTTCCTTGCGGCTGACGTTGGCGGGCACATCCTGGCCTGCCTGGCGCGCCCTGAACATGCTGGCGCGCATCAGGAAGATGGTCGTGATCGGGATCGTGATTGCGATGAATACCGCGAGCAGCAGTGGATGCAGCGCGAGCGTGCCATTTTGCAGCGAAAAGAACAGTACGCAGCCGCCCAGCACGCACCAGCATGCGCTGGTGGCGATGATGGCCGGTGCATGCAAGCGCTCAAAAAAAGTCGCCAGCCGCAGCAAACCGAGCGAACCTAGCAATGCCAGCACGGCGCCGGTCAGCACCCGCGCGGCGATCGCGATCTGAGCCCATAGTGCCATCGGTACCTGGTTCATTCTATGACCTCGCCGCGCAGCAGGAATTTGGCCATCGCGGTGGACGCGACGAAGCCGAACAGCGCGATCAGCAGCGCCGCTTCGAAAAAATAGGCGTTGCCGTAGATCAAGCCCAGCACCAGCATCGCCAGCATGCCGTTCAGGTACATGCAATCGAGCGCCAGCACCCGGTCTTGTGCATTGGGCCCTTTGATCAGGCGCACCGCAGTGAGCACCATGGCCAGCACCAGTATGAAAAGCGCCAGCGGCAGCGCCCAGGAAAGCACAGGGTTGATCATTCGAATATCTCCATCAGCGGACGCTCATAGCGTGTTTTGATGCGCGCGGCAATCACGCTGGCATCATCCATTTCCAGCACGTGCAACAGCAGCGTGGCGCGGTCCAGCGACAATTCGGCCCATGCCGTACCCGGCGTGATGCACACGATCATGGCCAGCACGGCCAGCGCATTCGGGTCGCGCATGTCGAGCGGCACATGCACGAAACCGGCCGCGTGGCGGCGCTTGCCGCGCGCCAGCAGCAAACGCACGACGGTGAGGTTCGAATGCAAGGTGTCCGCTATCACCGTCAGCATCAGACGCAGCACCGTGCCGGGATTGCGTATGCGCACCGGCAGCGGGCGCAGTCCGCCCAGCAGCACCGGGATGGCGACGGCCAGCACCAGGGCCAGTACGATATGGCCGGCGCCGAGGCTGTGATTGAGCAGCAGCCACAGCAGGAAGAGGGCGACCGTCAGCAGCGGTGCAGGCAGCAAGCGCTTCATGGTGCTGCCCCGGTGCTTGGCGCTGGCCGCGGCACTGGCTTGGCCGACATCACCGCCTGCACATAGATCGAAGGCGTGTGCAGCGTCTCGGCCGTCGCTTGCATGTAAGCCATTACCGGACCAGCCTGGACTGTCAACCAGACACAGGCTGCCAGCAAGCCGGCGATCGGCCCTACTTCGAGCAGGCGCAACCTGGGTGCGCTGTTATCGTCGGCTGCCCAGAAATGCAGGATGCCGACTCGGGTCAGCGCAATCAACGCCAGCAGGCCGGTGCCGATCAGCAGCACCAGAAAGGTCCAGCCAGCGGTGTCCAGCGGCTGAGCGTTTGATGCGCCCAGTCCGAGCGGATTGAGCAAGGCAGTGAGCATCGCCAGCTTGCCGACAAAGCCCGACAGCGGCGGCAAGCCGGCGATGACCAGCGTGCACGCGATGAACGACAGGCCAAGGAAGGCGGCCGCAGCCGGAATCACGTGTCCGGTCAGCACTGCTTCATGTTCGTCGAGGTTCAAGCCCCTGGTGGGTACCAGTTCGGCATTCAGAAATGGCACGTCTTCTCCGAACGGGGATACGGTGGCGCCGTCGTTGCGCCAGCGTTCGACCAGATCGGACAGCAGAAACAGCGCGCTGATCGCCAGCGTGGAACTGGGCAGGTAATACAGCAAGCCGACCGTCAGCTGGGTCTGCCCGAAACCGATCGCTGCCAGCAGCGAACCCGATGACAGGATGGCACCGTAGCCGGTCATGTAGCTCAGCCGCTGCGAACCGAGCATGCCCAGCGCGCCGAACACCATCGTCAACATGCCGCCGCCGATCAGCCACAGGCTGCCAAACTGTGCGGAAGCGCCGGCATCGACGCCGAACAGCAAGGTCCACAGCCGCAAGATTGCGTAGATGCCGACCTTGGTCATGATGGCAAATAACGCGCCGACCGGGGCGGTGGCTGCGCTGTAGGCCGGTACCAGCCAGAAATTGAGTGGCCATACCGCCGCTTTGATCAAAAATGCCAGCGCCAGGATGCTCGCCGCCGCATGCAGCAAGCCGCGGTCGGCTTCGGCGATCTGCGTAATGCTTTGTGCCAGGTCGGCCATGTTCAGCGTGCCGGTGATGCCGTACAACATCGAGGCGCCGATCAGAAATAGCGACGACGCGGCCAGATTGATTGCGATAAAGTGCAAGCCGGCCTGCACCCGCGCCCGGCCCGAGCCATGCAGCAGCAAGCCATAGCTGGCCGCCAGCAGGATCTCGAAAAAGACGAACAGGTTGAACAGGTCGGCCGTCAGGAACGCGCCGCACAAGCCCATCAGCTGGAGCTGGAATAGTGCGTGAAAATGCACGCCGGCGCGGTGCCAGCGGGCCGCCGCAAACAGCGCCGACGTCAGGCCGACGCTGCAAGCGAGCACCAGCATCAGCGCCGACAAGCGATCCAGCACCAGCACGATGCCATACGGAGCAGGCCAGTTGCCGGCGAGATAGACATCCATCGTCCTGGCTTCGCCTTGCATATTGGCCCAGCCCAGCAGTGCAATCGAGACCAGCAGTCCGAGCAAGGCCGATCCGATATTGAGGCCAATCTTGAGGCGCTGGTGTTCTTCGCGTAGCAGCAGCATCAGCGCCGCCGTCAGCATCGGCAGCAGGATGGGCACCAGCATCAGGTGCGGCATCGCGCTGGCGACCAGTTGATTCAATGTGCCTGGCACGGTCATGACTTGGCCTCGCCGGCTTTCTCATCGGCGACGGCATCGGTCGCGAAGCTGCCATCGACATGGTCGGTGCCCGACATGCCGCGCGCCGCCAGCAGCACCACCAGGAACAGTGCCGTCATCGCAAAGCCGATCACGATGGCCGTCAATGTCAGTGCCTGCGGCATCGGATCGGCGTAATACACCAGGGTTTGCGGCAAGCCAGGCTGAATCAAAGGCGCCTTGCCCAGCGCCAGCCCGAGCCGGCCCATGCTGAAGATGAACAGGTTGACTGCATACGACAGCAGCGCCAACCCCATGATGACCTGAAAGGTGCGCGGGCGCAGCAGCAGCCAGACGCCGGAGCCGGTCAATACGCCGATCGCGATGGCAAGGATGATTTCCATCAGGCTTTCCCTTTTTTTGCGGCAGCGTCGGCCATGCGGTCGCGATAGCGATGGCTGCGCACCGATTGGTGGGCGATGGCGGTCAGGATCAGCATCGTCGAGCCGACCACGAGCAGAAACACGCCGATGTCGAAAAACAGGGCGCTGGCCAGATGGATGGTACCGATCAATGGCAGCGTGACATAAAAGGAATGGCTGGTCAGGAAGGGAAAGCCCCATGCCAGCGAACCCAGGCCGGTGGCCAGCGACACCAGCAATCCGGCAGCGATCCAGCGCCGCGGATAGAGCGGCAGATGGGCTTCGACCCAACGTGTGCCGGAAATGATGTATTGCAGCAGCAGCGAGACCGATAGCACCAGTGCGGCAACGAAGCCGCCGCCCGGTTCGTTGTGCCCGCGCAGAAAGAAGTAAAACGATATCATCGCGGCAAACGGCAACAGCAGCCGCACCAGCACGGCCGGCACCATCAGGTAGCCCACTGCGGTATCGGCCTTATTACGCGGGTTCAGCAAGTCGGTGACGATGTCGGGCGGTATCGCACGCTGCTGTTCGGGCAAGTCCAGCGTTTCGCGAGCCGGGCGAAAGCGGCGCAGCAGCGCATAGATAGTGAGCGCAACGACGCCCAGCACGACGATTTCGCCGAAAGTATCGAAGCCGCGAAAGTCGACCAGCATCACGTTGACGACGTTGCTGCCGCCGCCTTCGCTCAGCGAGCGGCGCAGAAAAAAGGTGGATGTGCTTTCCGGGAACGCACGGCTCATCATCGTAAAAGACAGCAGCGCCATGCCGCCACCGACTGCCAGCGCCAGTACCATGTCGCGGATGCGGCGCAGCCGCGCGCGGCGCTGCTCTTTGGTGCCGACAGCGGGCAAACTGCGCTTGGGCAGCCAGCGCAGTCCCAGCAGGATCAGCACCGTGGTGACCACTTCGACGACCAGTTGCGTCAGCGCCAGGTCGGGCGCCGAAAACCAGAAAAAGGTGATGCAGGTGCACAAGCCGGCGCCACCCATCAACGTCAGCGCCGCCATCCGGTGATACTTGGCTTGCCAGGCTGCGGCCAGCGCGCAAGTGCCGCCGATCAGCCACAGCACCGCAAAAGCGGGCGACATCGGCAGCGACGTCCGGCCTGCGAGCGGCAAACCGGCCAGCCACAAGGGTAACGTGCCCACCGTCAGCGCGGCAGCCACCAGATACAGCATTTGCCACTGCAACTTTAGCGTCCTGAGCAGGCGGCGGCCATGGCGGCCGAACCGCGTCAGCAGCGTCAGCGCGCCGTCGAACAGGTGCCGGCCATTGAGGTGGTGCATCACGACAGGCCCATCGATATGGCCTGTTGCGCGCAAATGGCGCAGCAGCAGATACAATAAAATGCCGCCGATCATTGCCAGCACGCTCATCATCAACGGCGCGTTCAGTCCGTGCCACAGGGCCAGGCTGAACACGGGCAAGGTGCCGCCGACCACCGGCAACGCCGCTGCGTTCAGGTAAGCGCCGACCGACAGCGCCGGCAGTATGCCCACCACCAGGCACGCGAGCACCAGCAATTCGATCGGCACACGCATCCAGTGCGGCGGCTCGTGCGGCTGCAAAGGCAGGTCGGTCGCCGGTGGCCCCCAGAAAACATCGACCACCAAGCGCAGCGCATAGGCAACGCTGAAAGCACCGGCCAGCGTGGCCGCAACCGGCAGCAGCACCGACATCAACGGCGCGGTCTTGATAAAGACCGTTTCGGCAAAAAACATTTCCTTGGACAAGAAACCATTGAGCAGCGGCACACCGGCCATCGAGGCGCTGGCCACCATCGCCAGCGTGGCCGTGACCGGCATCATCTTGCGCAATCCTGACAGGCGCCGGATATCGCGGGTGCCGCTTTCATGGTCGACGATGCCCGCAGCCATGAATAGCGAGGCCTTGAACGTTGCGTGATTCATGATGTGGAACACCGCCGCGACTGCCGCCAAGGGGCTGTTCAGACCCAGCAGCAGCGTAATCAGGCCCAGATGCGAAATCGTCGAATATGCCAGCAGCGCCTTCAGGTCATGCTGGAACATCGCCGCATAGCCGCCGATCAGCATGGTAGACAGGCCCGCGCCACCGACCAGCCAGAACCATGGTTCGGTGCCGCCCAGCACCGGCCACAGGCGCGCCAGCAGGAATACGCCGGCTTTAACCATCGTGGCCGAGTGCAGATAAGCTGATACCGGCGTCGGGGCCGCCATCGCATTGGGCAGCCAGAAGTGGAAGGGGAATTGAGCGCTCTTGGTCAGCGCGCCCAGCAGCACCAGTACCAGCGCGCTCAGGTACAGCGGATGGTCGCGCACCAGTTGGCCGGAGGCCAGCACGACGTCGAGGTCA
>JBLHNV010000004.1:0-28468 GCA_047623125.1 Janthinobacterium sp.
GACGCCTTCGGCGGCGATCTGGCGCGAAATAATGGCGGGACTGAGCGGTCCGTCGAATTCCTGGCCGCCGGTCATCGCGACGGCATCATTGAACAGGATCTTGTAGGTGATGTTGACCTTGGCCGACACGGCGGCGCGGATCGCCAGGATGCCGGAATGGAAATAGGTGCCGTCGCCAAGATTCGTGAACACGTGTTTTTCATTGGTGAACGGGGCCGCCCCAACCCAGGTCACGCCTTCGGCACCCATGTGGGTGAAGGTCGCCGTTTCGCGGTCCATCCACAGCGCCATATAGTGGCAGCCGATGCCGGCCAGCGCGCGCGAACCTGCCGGCACCTTGGTCGACGTATTGTGCGGACAGCCCGAGCAGAAATACGGCGTGCGGTCGCGGTTGGCATCGGGCTTTGCGCCGACACCAGCGAGCGCCAGTTCCTTCGCCTCCAGGAAGGCGATGCGCTGCTGGATCCGGGCCAGCGCCGAATGACCGGCGCAATAGCGCGCGATGCGGCGCGCGATTGCGCGCGCGATCAGGGCCGGATTCAATTCATAGGTCGCCGGCAGCAGCCAGTCGCCGTGGCCGCTGCGGTGCTCGTTGCTCCACTCACCGGTGTCGTCGAACTTGCCGACCACGCGCGGGCGCTCGCCATCCTTGAGGTTGTACAGCTCTTCCTTCAGCGCATATTCGAGGATCTGGCGCTTTTCCTCGACCACCAGAATTTCATCGAGCCCCCTGGCGAATTGCTGGACGCCGGACGCTTCCAGCGGCCATGTCATGCCGATCTTGTAGAGCCGGATGCCCAGGTCCGATGCCACATGCGCGTCGATGCCAAGATCAGCCAGCGCCTGGCGGGTGTCGAGGTAAGCTTTGCCGGCGGTGATGATGCCGATCTTTGCGCGCGGGCTGTCCCAGATGATCTTGTTCAAATGGTTGGCACGCACATAGGCCAGCGCGGCATACCATTTGTAGCTGTTCATGCGCACTTCCTGCTCCAGCACCGCGTCCGGCCAGCGGATGTTCAAGCCGCCGTCGGGCAGGTCGAAATCGTCAGGCAACACGATCTGCACGCGCTCCGGATCGAAGTCGACGACGGCGCCCGATTCGATGATGTCGGTCACGCATTTCATCGATACCCACAAACCCGTATAACGGCTCATGGCCCATGCATGCAAGCCGAAATCGATGTATTCTTGCACCGACGCCGGATACAGCACCGGGATGCCGCAGGCTTTGAGGATATGGTCGCTCTGGTGCGCGGTTGACGACGATTTGGCAGCGTGGTCGTCGCCGGCCAGCACCAGCACGCCGCCGTGGCAGGCAGAGCCGGCATTGTTGGCATGCTTGAACACGTCGCCGCAGCGATCGACGCCCGGCCCCTTGCCATACCACATCGCAAACACGCCATCGTACCTGGCACCCTTGAACAGATTGGTTTGCTGCGTGCCCCATACCGCAGTGGCGGCCAGGTCTTCGTTGACGCCGGGGTGGAACTTGACGTGGTGCGCATCCAGGTGTTGCTTGGCCTTTTGCGCCGTGATGTCGACGCTGGTCACCGGCGAGCCACGGTAACCGGTGATGTAGCCGGCCGTATTCAACCCGGCAAGCAAGTCGCGCTCACGCTGCAGCATCGGCAGCCGGATCAGCGCCTGAGTGCCGGTGATGAATGCGCGTCCGCGCTGCAGCGTGTATTTGTCGTCGAGGGAAATCGGAGGTGCAATCGACTTTGCAAGGTCCGATTCAGGTTCCGGCCGCGTATTGTTGACAGGTGCATTCATGGTGTCTCCATCGTTTTTATGCGCTACGCCGCAAGGCTGGGTCCATCTCCGGCAAATGCGCCGGCAGCACCTACAATGTATAAACCTGCAACTGCGACAGTTAATTGCGAAAACTTCCGGAAATTTGATGATTTGCGCCATAATATTGCGCAATATTCAACCATTGGCAATGATTCTGGCTGAGCTTGCGCCGGACAAGACCGAGCACCAGATATTGGCTATCTTGCGGCAGCATGGCCGCCTGTCGAATCAGGCCGTGACGCAGCAAATGCGTCTTTCGCCATCGCCGTGCCTGGGCCGCATCAAACGGCTCGAAGACATCTGCTGCGCGTGCATGTCGCGAACGTGGCGCATTGTTCGCGCTTCATGATGGCAACGCTGCTGCGCCAGCTTGCGGTCCAGATAGGACATCGCGTTTTGCGCTGCTGCGCATCAAATCAAGGATACGGCCAAGCTGGCGCTGGCGTCATCGACGCAGAAACGCCCGCGCTCAGGGGCTGCGCCCGAACAGACGGCCCAGCCATTTCAGCGCGCTGCGCAGAGCGGACTTGAACGTGTAATCGAAGGTGGCGAATTGCTCTTCCATCGCCTCTTGCAGTATGCTCGACGGATTGGCCGGCGGCAGCTTGAGGTAGGCGTCGGCCTCGCCATAGTCGCGCTGGATTTCCATGCCGGCCTTCTTGGCGATATGCATCATCGTCTGGTTCGACGACAAACAGTGCATGTACAAGGTATCGACGTCGTTATTGCGGCAATGGATCGCCGCGCGCTCGAACAGCTTCGATCCGACGCCCGTACCGCGCATCGGATACGCGACCGATACGCCAAATTCGGCTACCCGATCTTTTTCGGTGGCAGCTTGCTTGTCCAGCGCCACTGGTCTGGGCGCAAATGCCAGATGGCCGACCGCGTTCAGCCTGAACATCCCGCTGTAGACGCCAAATACGGCATCGCGCTTGAAATTGATCTGGTTGACGTAGGTTGTGATCTGCGCATCGGGCAAATAAGTGCCGAACCTGAGCAAGCGGTCGCTCTTTTCCAGTCCCAGAAAGTGCTTCAGGATCCGGCCCCGGTCGCGCTCGCATAACTCCTTGACGCGCACGCGCACATACTTGCCGGACCCGCCGGGGGTACTGCGTTTCAGAGGATTCTGGAACAAATGGCTCACACTCCGGTTTGTCTTCACGTTCACGCTGCTCATCGCTTTGACTCCTGTTGCGTGTTGCGGCGCGCAAAATTGTGCGCTGCAACATGCCCTGATTGTAGTCTATCCCCCGTTTGCGCGTTCAGCGACGGCAGCCGAGACCGTTTCGACGGCAACCGCACGGGCCGCGTGAATCGCTGCCGGAATGCACTGCGAAGAGAGCCGCTCCATCGACTGCGTCAGGCCAAGTGCGATCAGGCCAGCGTCGACACCGCGCGCCGCCGCCAGCGCCGCCTGCCACCAAAGTATGGCTGCCGGCAGCGGACCTGATACATGGCGGCAGCACAGTGCGATCGCTTCCAGCATCTGACGATAGCGTTCCGGTTTGCGAAACGCATCGCAGCGCTCGAACAGCGTGACCGCGGCATCGGCGTCCGGTATGCGGCCGATATGGGCTTGCTCGCGCGCCGTCATGATGGCCAGATCCCGGCAATCGTTCGGCACTCTCGAACGGCGGCACATTGACTCAATCGGCGCCACGTCGCGATCGTTACCACTACCCAGATCATGCACCAGAACAGCAAAGCGCACCGCCAGCGTGGCGCCCTGACCGGCGGCGCGGTCGATGACGTCCATCGTGTGGCTGCCAGAATCGGGCGGCGCTGCCTGCCACAACGCATCCAGTTCGGGCATGATGCGCAGCAAGGCGCCACATTCGCGCAACACGTCCAGCATGCGCGACGGCCGCTCTTCCATCAGGCCACGCGCCACTTCTTGCCAGACGCGCTCGGGCACCAGCGCATCCACCTCGCCATCGTGCACCATGCGCTGCATCATTCCCATTGTTTCCGGCGCCACCACAAAATCGGTAAAGCGCGCCGCGAAACGCGCCACGCGCAAGATGCGCACCGGATCTTCACGAAAGGCATCGGACACATGACGCAACACGCGCTGTTCGATATCGCGCAAGCCGCCAAACGGGTCCGACAGCGTGCCGTCTTCGGCCTTGGCAATCGCGTTGATGGTCAGGTCGCGGCGCACCAGATCCTGTTCCAGCGTCACGTCCGGCGCCGCATGGAAGACGAAGCCGCGATAGCCGGGCGCGGTCTTGCGCTCGGTGCGCGCAAGCGCATATTCTTCGCGTGTTTGCGGATGCAAAAACACCGGAAAATCCTTGCCGACCGCACGGAAGCCGCGCGCCAGCATCTGCTGCGGCGTGGCACCGACGACGACATAATCGCGGTCCTTGAGCGCGAGGCCCAGCAATTCGTCGCGCACGGCGCCGCCGACCGTATAGATTTTCACGCCATCAACCGGATGCAAAATCAATCGGGCACGACATCGTGTTTGGGCGCGCTTTCCGTTTCGGCCAGCGCTTCGCGTATCCAGCGCGCCGCTGCCGGATGCGCACAGACCCGGTCGCAATACGCATTCAAGGCCGGCGCCAGCGCCACGCCATAGGTGCGAAAACGCATGACAACGGGCGCAAAGAAGGCATCAGCGATCGAAAAGTCACCGAACAGGAAGTCGTGGTGGCCAAAGCGCGACAGACACTCTTCCCAGATTTCGCTGATACGCCCAATGTCCGCCTGGGCTGCCGCAGTTCGGCCACGGCCCGGAAAGTGGGCCTTGATGTTCATCGACATCGCGCTGCGCAAGCCAGCAAAGCCCGAATGCATTTCGGCGCACACCGAGCGCGCCATCGCGCGCGCTGCCACATCTTGCGGCCACAAGTGCTGTTCCGGAAATTGCTCGGCCAGATATTCGCAAATGGCCAGACTGTCCCACACCGTTATCGGGCCCGCCAGCAACACCGGCACCCGTCCGCCGGCCGAATAGCGCGCGATGTTAGCCTCCGTATCGTCCCGGTCAAGCAGCACGCGCACTTCGGTAAACGCGATGCCGAACGCGCTCAACACCAGCCAGGGCCGCATCGACCATGACGAATAGTTCTTGTTGCCAATGACCAGCGTCAGGCCTGGCTGGCGGGCAGCGCTCAGCGTGTCGGACAGGCTGGAATCGATTTCGGTTTTTTGCATGAAATGGTCCGCAATGGGTTATTTTTTGAAGAGGGTCAGCGTCGGGCGCGGCTACGCAAGTCATCGAAATCCGACGCGCCGCCGACGCCATAATGCCGGATCACCGCCGTCAGCGCCGTCGGCTTGATGCCAAGGTCGGCCAGCGTCAACGCTGGCGACGATGGCGCGATAACGTTATCGACTTTCATCGAGTCGAGGTTATCGCGGCTCATCAAAGGACCGCCCGGCATCCACTCCAGCAGCAGCGCCTGCAACCGCGCAAGCGCAAGCGGCAGCTTGATGATCGGGCGCGCCTTGGCGCCGCCAGCCTGCTTGACGATTTCGGCCAGCGTGTACACATCGGGCCCGCCCAGCTCATAGACTTGGTGGCGCGACTTCGGATCGAACAATGCGTTGACGAACGCTTGCGCGACGTCTTCAACGAAGACTGGCTGAAAGCGGGTATCGGAGCCCCCCAAAGGCACCACTGGCAGAATTTTTTGCATGGAGGCGAACAAATTGATGAATTTGTCTTCCAGACCAAACACGACCGAGGGCCGAAAGATCGTCGCCGCCAGCGCCGCGTTGGCGCTGGCGGCGAGTTCGCCGTCGGCCTTCGAGCGCAAATACATCGACGGTGCATCGGGCGCGGCGCCCAGCGCGCTCATGTGCAAGTAGCGCGGCACACCATTGGCAACGCAGGCGGCAACTATACGCTTCGGCAATGCCACATGCGCATTGGCAAAGTCGGGGCCATACGGCGAGCCTGGCCGCGAATGCAGCAAGCCAACCAGGTTGATCACCGCATCAACACCAACCGACAGGCGCTGCAACACCGCATCCTGGCCCACATCACGCTCCAGCACTTCGACGCCGGGCAAGGAAATCAAGTGCTTGACGCGCTCGTAACGGCGCGTCGGAACAATGACGCGCGCGCCCGTTGCCGCCAGTTTGGCCACCAGATGGCTACCGATGAAGCCCGAACCACCGATCACCAGTACCGTTGGAGTTTCCATATCATGATCACCTTGTTAAATAGTTATATGGTTATATAGTCACATGGTCAGCCAAGCTGCCACATGCGCAGTCATTATTGCTTGTTTTTTAGTCGCGCTCGGCCGCTGCCGGATATCCTTTTGGTGCGACCGTACCCAGCCGGGTCTTCAGCGATTGCGGCCGTTTTTCAAACAGCGCGGCATAGTAGGTTGCATTCGACATCACGTTCTTGACGTAGGTGCGGGTCTCCGTAAACGGAATCGATTCGGCAAAAATCGCCCCCTCCATCGATCCAGGAAACGTCCCGCGCCATCCGCGCAAACGGCCCGGCCCGGCGTTGTATGCCGCCGTCGCCAGCGCCTGCGAACCGTCGAAACCGCCCAGCACCATGTACAGGTAATTGGTGCCCAGCAAAATATTGGTCCGCACATCGTTCAGCATGTGCTGCGCAAAATCAGTCAGCCCGATCTTCTTGGCGACGTAACTGGCGGTCGATGGCATCACCTGCATCAGCCCCGACGCGCCCGCATGCGATTGCGCATCCATGATGAAACGCGATTCCTGGCGGATCAAACCGTAGACCCAGGCCTTGTCCAGTCCCAGCGTCTGCGTGGCCGGATGCATGATGTCGTCGTGCGGCGACGGGAAGCGCTGCGTGTAATCGACATCGGTGCGGGTCCGGTCGGACGTATTGACCATCCGGTCAAGAATATTGTGCGTGCGCGCCAGTTCAGCCGCCGCCAGATATTCGCGTTCGCTCATCTTGCGCAATTCCCAGTTCCATTCGCGCGTGCCTTCGAAGCGCAACCCCATGCCAAAAAAGCGCAGCGCACGCTGAAAACCAGGCTTGGCAGCCATGGCGGCAAGTTCGGCCGGCGTGATCGGCTTGCCGGACGGCGGAATCGCGCTCAGCCGGCCCAGTTCTTCGGCTGCCAGCTGACCATAAAAATTGGTTTCATCGGCGATGCGCGCATACAGTTGCGCCGATTCCGGGTTGATCCCCGCCGGCCTTGCCTTTGCAGCGGTGCGAACAACATCAGCATCTTGCTGCTGCAATGCGCGTCCCAGCCAGTAAACCCAGGCCGGATCATCGCGCAGCGGCGATGGCATCGCTTCGATCGTGGCCTTGACCTGACGCCAGTTTCCATCGCGCAAAGCAATCCGTGTTTTCCATTGCTGTGCATCAAGCGACAACGGCGCGCCTTGCGACCTGGCCCAGTATTGGCCGGTTTCGGGCGCCAGTTTGTATGATGCGGCGAGCGCGATGCTGGCCCAGCCGGTCGCCTGCTCCGTTGCAGTTAACCTGGGCGCCGCCTTCTCCAACGCCAGCACGGCCAGATTGACGCTGGTCCTGGCCATGCGACCGACAGCCACCAGATAGATTTCGTGTGCGGCGCGCCCGTCGCCTAAGCCCTTGGCCAGCGCAATAGCGGGCAAGTCGATGGCTTGCGCGAGCTTGGTTGCCGACACATCGAGCAGCGCGGCGATGCGGCGTGCCGGACCGGTCGCGTCGAACTCGCCGGCCAGCCGAATCTGGGTCCACAGGTCGTCGGCATCGAACTGGCCGCTTTGCGCCAGTGCAACAATCAAGTCGCCGCACGCGTCGCCATAAGTCGGTGGTGCAAGCAACAATGCGCGCGCCTCGGTAGCGGCCCGCAGCCGCTTCACGATGCGCGACTGCAACGCATAACATTTGAGTTGAGTATCGTCGTCGAGTATGAATTGCGAGTATTGCTCGTCGAAAGTGGCCCAGTCGCGCGCCCGCCCCAGCAGCAGCAGCCAGTCATTGCGCAAGCGGTCAGCGATCGCGCTGCCCGCGTAGAGCGTCAGAAAATCGCGGATTTCGACGACGGTGGCATCTTTGAGCCGCACTTTGAGCCGATAATAGTCGAGATACGGAGCAAATTCGCGGCTGCTCATGCGAGCGGCATAGAATTCGGCCTTGCTCGCATTATCCTGACGCACGGCATCGCGCAGCAACAAGAAGGCATTATCGTCGGCTTGTGTACCAACGCCGCCGCCAGCAAGTACCGCGCTGGCGGCGCACATCAGGACACTGGCTATCCATGTCGATCGCAACATCAATGTACGGCTTTCAATAAGAACGTGATTGGATTATATGACCCGCAGTCCTAGAATAGCACGCAATCCGACCCTCCTCGTGGCGAGCGCCGAGACCGGAAAAGCCGATTTGCGCCGTGCGCTGCTGGCGCTGCGCGCGGCACTCGATATCGACACGCGGCGGTACTGGGATAGCGCACTGTGCGCCGCCATTCTGGCGTGGTGGCATGCCGAGCGCACGCCCAAACTGGGCGTCTACTGGCCACTGCGAGGCGAGCCGAATCTGCAGCCAGCCTACACCGAACTGGCAGCGCAGGGAGTACAGTTGAGCTTGCCGGTAGTGCTGGAAAAAGACGCCCCGCTGGTGTTTGCCAGCTGGCAACCGGGCGAGGCAATGACGCCGGACCGGATGGGAGTGCCAGTCCCGGCGCAGTTGCGATTGCTGCCCTGCCCGCCTGCGCTGCTGGTGCCTTGCGTGGGCTACAACCCCGAACGCTTGCGGCTTGGCTACGGCGGCGGTTTTTATGACAGGACGCTGGCGTGCGCGCCGCGCCCGACGACAATCGGCATCACCTATGCGTGCATGGCGGCGCAGTTTGACGGCGCCGCCCACGACATTGCCCTCGATCACATCATGACCGAAGCCGGGCTGCTCCAGCCTGAAGCCGGCTGACGCCGCCCGACACAATCGAACTCAGTCGACCAGGCGCTGCCACACGGCGGTCGTTGGAGCAGCCTGATTCATGCTGTAAAAATGCAAGCCGGGGGCGCCGCCAGCCAGCAGGCGCTGACACAATTGCGTCACGACATCGAGTCCGAACGCTTTGATCGATGCCGTATCGTCGCCATAGCTGGCCAATTTCAAGCGCACCCAGCGCGGAATCTCGGCGCCGCACATGTCGGAAAAGCGCATCAGTTGGGTGTAATTGGTGATCGGCATGATGCCAGCGACGATCGGTATATCGAGACCGAGCTTGCGCGTTTGGTCGACAAATTGAAAGTAGGCGTCGGCATTATAAAAATACTGGGTGATCGCGGAGTTGGCACCGGCGTGCACCTTGCGCGCGAAATTATCCAGATCGTCTTGCGGCGACTTTGCCTGCGGGTGAACCTCCGGATACGCCGCCACTTCGATATGGAACCAGTCGCCCGTTTCGGCGCGGATGAATTCGACCAGCTCGTTCGCATAGCGCAGCTCACCGGCGCCGCCGTGGCCGCTGGGCAAGTCACCGCGCAATGCGACAAGGCGCTTGATGCCATGCGACTTGAAGTCGGCAAGTATGGCTCTGATCGATGCGCGCGTCGCGCCGACACAAGACAAATGGGGCGCAGCGTGTTCGCCTGCAGCCATAATGTCGAGCACCGTGGACAGCGTGCCATCCTGGGTGCTGCCGCCGGCGCCGAAGGTGACCGAGAAATATTTCGGATGCAGCATCGACAATTGCTGGCGCGTCGCGCGCAATTTTTCCGCGCCATCGGGCGTCTTGGGCGGAAAGAATTCGATGCTGAAATTATGAGTTTCCATTGTTTTTTAAAAGTAAGGTCGAGAGTGCCCACGAAATCACGCTGTACAGCAGCGCGCCGCCAACGGCGGCCCAGAAGCTGGTGACATGGAAGCCGCCGATCATTTGCGCAACCAGCCAGAACATGAAGCCATTGATGATGAAAATGAACAAGCCCAGCGACAACATCGTCACCGGCAGCGTCAGCACGATCAGTATTGGCCGGATCAGAGTATTGATCAGGCCCAGCACCAGCGCCGCGAGCAGCGCCGAGGCGGCGCTGCTGAAGCTGACCGAGTGCATCAGATAAGGTACGGCCAGCAAAGCGGCCGCATTGATAAACCAGGTCAGGATCAAGCGCATGGTCAGCAAGTCAGTCAGAGTGATGGTCGGGGCCGATGCCAACGTCGACACCGGCCCCGGGATTACGAGCGACGATTAATAACGATAGTGCTCGGGCTTGTACGGACCTTGTTGCTGTACGCCGATGTAGGCCGCTTGCTCTTCGCTCAGCACCGTCAATTGCGCATTGAGCGTCTTCAGCTGCAGGCGCGCGACTTTTTCATCCAGATGCTTCGGCAACGTGTAGACGCCGACCGGATAATTGGCCGTGTTGGCAAACAGTTCGATCTGCGCAATGGTCTGGTTCGCGAACGAGGAACTCATCACGTACGATGGGTGGCCGGTGCCACAACCGAGATTGACCAGGCGTCCTTCGGCCAGCAAGATGATGCGACGTCCCGACGGGAAGATCACATGGTCAACTTGCGGCTTGATGTTTTCCCACTCATATTGCTTGAGCGACGCGACATCGATTTCATTGTCGAAATGGCCGATGTTGCACACGATGGCTTGATCCTTCATGCGCGCCATGTGCTCATGGGTCAGGATATGATAATTGCCGGTAGCGGTGACGAAGATGTCGCCGAATTCGGCTGCATAATCCATCGTCACGACACGGTAACCTTCCATCGCGGCCTGCAAAGCGCAGATCGGATCAATTTCTGTGACCCAGACCTGGGCCGACAGCGCGCGCATCGCTTGCGCCGAACCCTTGCCGACATCGCCATAACCGGCGATCACGGCAACCTTGCCCGCAATCATCACGTCGGTCGCACGCTTGATGCCATCGACCAGCGATTCGCGGCAACCATACAGATTGTCGAACTTCGACTTGGTGACCGAATCGTTGACGTTAATCGCAGGGAAAGCCAGCTTTCCTTCATTAAACATCTGGTACAAGCGGTGCACGCCGGTCGTGGTTTCTTCGGTCACGCCGATGATTTCAGGCAAGCGCTTCGAATACCAGGTCGGATCGATGACCAGGCGCGCCTTGATCGCGTTGTACAGGCAAACTTCTTCTTCCGAGGTCGGATTGTCAAGTACCGATGCATCGGACTGGGCCCGCACACCGAGGTGCAGCAGCAATGTCGCGTCGCCGCCATCATCGAGGATCATGTTCGAATACACCGGTGCGCCAGCCACATCAGGCCATTCAAAGATGCGGTGCGTGAATTCCCAGTAATCGTCCAGCGATTCGCCCTTGAAGGCAAATACCGCCGTGCCGCCAGCGGCAATCGCGGCAGCAGCGTGGTCCTGAGTCGAGTAGATATTGCACGAAGCCCAGCGCACTTGCGCACCCAGCGCTTCGAGCGTGTGGATCAGCACAGCGGTCTGGATCGTCATGTGGATGGAACCGGTGATACGCGCGCCCTTCAACGGCTGGGCTGCTGCGAATTCCTCACGGATCGCCATCAGGCCAGGCATGTCAGTTTCCGCGATCCGGATTTCCTTGTCGCCCCATGCAGCCAGGGTGATGTCGGCGATGCGATAGTCTTGCTTTGTTGCGTCTTGCGATTTGAGTACGGCGTTCATCACGCCCTCCTTTCAGTTAGAAAAAAGTAACGTGAGCGCAGTGTAGTCCGAGCCTGGCGAAAATGAATTCGTCGCAACGCTCCTCGGAACTTACTATTCTATCATTTCAAGCAATGTGGCGCCAGATCCTCTTTTTAATCACCGGCAAGCCCGGACCAGCACGGCAAAACGCGTGGCGCGGGCAAGCCCGCGCCAACCGGTTTACTTCAAGCCGGCCGCATCGCGCAGCAGCGCAGCCTTGTCGGTGCGCTCCCACGTGAATTCCGGCTCTTCGCGGCCGAAGTGGCCGTAGGCGGCGCTCTTTTCATAGATCGGGCGCAACAAGTCAAGCATCTGTACGATGCCCTTCGGACGCAAGTCGAAATGCTCGTGCACCAGCGCGGCGATGGCATCATCAGAAATAACGCCCGTGCCTTCGGTGTAGACGGTGATGTTGATCGGCTTGGCGACGCCGATCGCGTAGCTGATCTGGATCTGGCATTGGCGCGCCAGACCGGCGGCAACGATGTTCTTCGCCACGTAGCGCGCCGCATAGGCTGCCGAACGGTCGACCTTGGTTGGATCCTTGCCCGAGAACGCGCCGCCGCCATGCGGGCAAGCGCCACCGTAGGTATCGACAATGATCTTGCGTCCGGTCAAACCGCAATCGCCCTGCGGGCCGCCAATAACGAAACGGCCGGTCGGATTGACCAGATAACGGGTGTTGTTCAGCCATTCGCGCGGCAACACTTGCTTGATGATGTCTTCGATCACCGCTTCTTCGATCGCCTTGTGCGAAATGTCAGGCGCGTGCTGGGTCGACAAGACTACCGTATCCACGCCTACCGGACGCCCGTCAACATAGCGCAACGTGACCTGGGACTTGGCGTCCGGGCGCAGCCACGGCAAACGGCCATCCTTGCGCAGTTGCGACTGGCGCTCGACCAGACGATGCGCGTAGTGGATCGCAGCAGGCATCAGTTCCGGCGTTTCATCGCAGGCATAACCAAACATCAAGCCCTGATCGCCGGCGCCTTGGTCGAGGTCGATCCCGGTACCGATATTGACGCCCTGAGCGATGTCCGGTGATTGCTTGTCATAGCAAACCATGACTGCGCAACCGCGATAATCGATGCCAAATTCAGCATTGTCATAGCCGATGCGTTTGATCGTTTCGCGCGCAACCTTGATGTAATCGACGTTCGCATGGGTCGTGATTTCACCGGCCAACACGACCAGTCCGGTATTGCACAATGTTTCAGCGGCGACACGCGCGGTCGGGTCCTGCGCTAAAATAGCGTCCAGAATCGCATCGGAAATCTGGTCGGCGACCTTGTCCGGGTGTCCTTCGGAGACCGATTCGGAAGTAAAAAGATACGTGTTTGACATTGCAAGCTCCAGGTTGGTTGTTTTGTCGCAGCAACCAAGGCGGCCTGCGACGCTTTAGCGATATTTATATTCCGCTTCGCAAGTTGTCTAATTAACTCAGCGGATCCTTCTTTGCCATATTTTACGCTTACTAGAAAAATTTTGGCTACGCAGCACCCATTTGTTGAAACTGATCATGCCTATGCTAGTTCCTCTATTTCGATTCCTGTCGATTTTTTCACTGCCGCTATTGCACCGCCTGGGCGCCGCACTGGGCTGGCTGGTGTATCTGAGTTCACCCACTTATCGCAGCCTGATGCGCGACAACATGGCCGCGGCCGGCTTTTCAGAACACTTGTCCGATGCAATCGCCGAAGCCGGCAAAAGCATTGTGGAGTTGCCATTCATCTGGTGCGCAGCGCCCGAGCGTGTGGCCCGCCATGCCAGACTGGATAACTGGGAGCTGGTGCAACAGACGCTCGATAGCGGACGCGGCATCGTGTTTTTGACGCCCCATCTGGGCTGCTTCGAAATCGTCGCGCAACAAATTGCGCTGCGCACTCCATTGACGGTGATGTACCGTCCGCCGCGCAAGGCGGCTCTCAAGCCGTTGATCGAAGGCGCGCGCGCGCGCCACAACCTGATGCTGGCGCCGGCCAACATGTCAGGCGTGCGCATCTTTGTCAAATGCCTGAAAAAAGGCCAGCCGATCGGGCTGCTGCCGGATCAGGTGCCGTCGGAAGGCGAAGGTGTATGGACCACCTTTTTCGGCCGCGACGCCTACACGATGACGTTGCCGGCCAAACTGGCGAGCATGGGCGTGGGCAACACCAAACCCAGGATCATCGCCACCTATGCCGAGCGCCTGCCGCACGGCAAAGGCTACCTGGTCCACTTCGTGCCCTTCGACGATGCGCTCGATGGCTCGACGGCCGATCAGGCCCGCACCATCAATGCGGCGATGGAACAACTGATTGCGCGCAGCCCGGCGCAATACTTTTGGAGTTACAACCGCTATAAAGTGCCGCACGGGTCGAGCGCCCCTGCCGCCAATGAACAGGATGCACCATGAAGGATAGGACATGAGACTCATGCTGGGATTAATGTGGCTGCTGCACTGGCTGCCACTGCCACTGCTGGGGCGTATCGGCAATGCGACCGGCAGTATGTTGTTCAAGCTGCTGAAAAAGCGACGTCATATCGCGCTGACCAATTTACGCCTGTGCATGCCGGAATTGTCGGAGGCCGAGCGCGTCACGCTGGCACGGCAGCATTTCCAGGCTTATTCACGCAGCGTCTTCGAGCGCTCGATCTTGTGGTGGGCCTCGGAAGCGCGCCTGAAGCGCCTGATACGGGTCGAACACCCTGGCGTGCCAACGGCCGAGATGGCCAACGGTCCGACCATCTTGCTGTGTCCGCATTTCGTTTGTCTCGATGTAGCGGGCGTGGCAACGGCGCGCGAAGCAAGCGTGTGTTCCATGTACGTGCAAAACAAGAACACCACGATCGACGGCATATTGCGCGCCGGACGCGAACGTTTCATGCCGGTACGACTGTTCACGCGCCAGGATGGCATCAAGCCGATCATGCGCGCGCTGCGTGACGGCTTGCCTTACTTCATGTTGCCGGACATGGATTTTGGCGCCAAGGATGCCGAATTCGTACCCTTTTTTGGCATTCCGGCAGCCACGCTGACTGCGACAGCGCGCATAGCGGCCGCGACCGGCGCCAAGATCATCCCGGTGATCGCCACCTTCTTGCCCAATTATCAGGGTTGGAGCGTCAAATTCTATCCGGCATGGGACAATTATCCCGGCCCGGACATCACGCAAGCGACGCGCCGGATGAATGACTTCATCGAAGAGCGCGCCCGCGAAGCGCCGGCCGAATACTTCTGGACCCACAAGCGCTTCAAGACCCGTCCGCCCGGCGAAGCGTCACTCTACGAACCGGCGCCAACCACCGCGCCAGAACAGGTATTGACATGAAACTCAAATTTACCAAGATGCATGGCGCCGGCAATGACTTCATCGTCATCGACGCCATCAGCACCCCCATCGACTTTACGCCAATGCAATGGCAACGACTGGCGGATCGCCGTTTCGGCATCGGTGCCGACCAGATCCTCGTGGTCGAAAAGGCGATCACTGCGGGCTGTGACTTCCGCTACCGCATCTACAATAATGACGGCGGCGAAGTCGAGCAATGCGGCAATGGCGCACGCGCCTTCGCCAAATTCGTCGCGGACAAAGGTTTGTCGGCGCAGCGCAGCATCCGCGTCGAAACCATGTCCGGGGTCATCACCCCCAGACTGGAAGACGACGGCTCAGTGAGTGTCGACATGGGTGCGCCGGTGCTGGAGGCGGCGCAGGTGCCATTTGATGCAGCGGACCTGGTCTTTGTTGCCGAAGGGCGCGACACACTGTGGCCTTTGCATTTGCATTTGCCAAGGTTGCCCGGCTTGACCGAGGGCGGCAGCAGCGTGCTCGTATCGGTGCTATCGATGGGCAATCCGCATGCGGTGCAAGTGGTGGCGGATGTCGATCTGGCACCACTGGCGTTGACCGGAGCGCTGATCGAATGCCATCCGCGCTTTCCGAAGCGGGTCAATGCCGGCTACATGCAGGTGATGTCGCGCCAGCACATCCGTTTGCGGGTGCATGAACGCGGCGCAGGCGAAACGCTCGCTTGCGGCACCGGTGCCTGCGCCGCCGTGGTCGCTGGCATCCGGCGCGGCTTGCTCGACTCGCCGGTGAAGGTCAGCGCGCGCGGCGGAGAACTGTCGATCGCCTGGGCTGGCGAAAACGAACCGGTATGGCTGACTGGCCCCGCGGTGACCGTGTTTGAAGGTGAAATCGAGATCTAATGTGCTGTTCTCCCGGCGCGCCGCTATCTGTGCCCGGCGCCCCGAATTGCGCGGCAATGCGGCGCAAAGTATTGCTGTCGTCGGAACACGGTTGCGGCGACAAAAGCTAATCATGCAGCCATGTTTTCAGCCGGTACAAGCGCTGCCGGTAATTGCCCTCGGGACCATTGGGCCCGCAATCGACATTATCGAACACGCGCACGATCCGGTTCAGCGCCTGGCGTTGTCCGGCGGTACGCAACAGCGCCAGACGCCGCTTGCTGCGACCATAACTGGCGCTGATATCGACCAGCAGGCAATGGCCCTGGTCGGCAGCATGCAGATCGAGCAGCAATGCTTCCGCGCGCGACAGATTGAACAGGACGGCCAGTTCAAGCCGCGCCAACAAGTACGGCTGACTGTTAATCTGCTCGATTTTGAGCTGCTCACTGACCTGGCCCAGCCATGGCATCGGGTCACTCCCGGGCGCGACTTTTTGCAGCACCGTTTCCGCTTCCGCACTGCCCTGAGCGACCGCCTTCAGCAACCAATATGCAGCGCGTACATCATTATTGACGCTATCGCGCCGGGTGCGCCACGCATTGATACCGCATTCGAGTTGCGCGACGCTGTGCCCCATGTCGGCGGCACGTTCCAGATAAGCTTGCGCTTCGGCCATACTGCGCTGCGAAAATTCAGGCTTCACATAAATGTGCGACAACACGAACCAGGCTTCGGCCAGTCCCTGTTCGCCAGCCTGGATCAGCCAGCGGATCGCGCGCTTGAAATTAACGGAGGCAATCCCATCTTTGGCACGCACACCGCTGACATCCATCCGTGCAAACCACAGGCCGAGCGCCAGTTGCGCAGTGCGATCGCCGCCTTGCGCAGCGAGCTCCCAAAAACGCGCGATATCCGCCTGATCGGCATCCGGACGGGTCCGATCGGTCAATACTTGCGCGCAGCGCGACATCAGCAGCACATCTTGCGCCGTGTAAAGGCCAGGCGCAACGGCAGCCGACAAGTTGCGTGCCAAAGGCAGCGCACGCGACAGGAATGCATCCCAATCGGCATCATTCCAGGCCAGTTCCAGCAGCGCATATTGCGCTTTGGCAACACCATTGTCGGCCGCCCGGGTCAGCCACTCGACCCCCTCCGGCAATCCCGCTTGCGCTGGCGTCACCAGCGCAACGCTGTCGGGCTGCGCCAGCAGCCATAGCGCCTCCGGCAAACCGGCCAGCGCCGCCGCTTCCAGCGCCCGGCGCGCCTTGGCGCGCAAACCGGCACCGGCCCCCGTACCCGCATCGTCGGCCAGCGCGGGAACCAGTTGCACCAACTGCGCCAGCACCAGCCCGGCCTGCACCACGCCGCGATCATAAGCGCGCTCGTAGCAGGGCAGCAATGCTTGCGCATAATGCTGCGCAGCTTCGAACGGGATGTCGCTACCGATCAAAAAACAGGCTTCGTCGCAGTCTTGCTGCGCCGCGCGCCGCAACCAGTGCAGCGCGGTCGGCGCGCTCTTCGGCAAGCTGGCGCTGCCAAACAGGTACAACTTGCCGAGCGCCAACTGGGCCAGCATGTTGCCCGCGCGCGCGCGCCTGATCACTGCTAATTCTTCACGATTCGCCATCGAGCCACTATTAATATGGGTTCAGCCAAGTTATTGCAACAGTGTGCAACCAGGCAAGGATATTTCACTTTAATGTTGGGGCCGATTGCCCGATTTCAATCAATGACCACAAAGCAAAGCGACGCAACATTTGCAAAACGGGCGTCATGACTGAAACTTGCACCGCAAAAAATACTATTTTCATTGATTTTTAACATTATTTCTGATGTCTTATTGACAGCAGCGGATGCCGAGGCTGAATACGAAACAGCGCGCCACCACGCTCCGCGCGTTTCAAAAATACAACAGCGAGTGATGTTTTGTTCGCTTTCGACCAAAATTATCCACGCTAAGTAACCAATCCACCGACATTGACACGGCTAACAATTAAGGTTCAGTTCATCCAAGTGTTGAGCGCATCACACTTCATAGCTTCATGGATCTTTGTCCAATTTCACTTTTTAAGGAATTCAAATGAAAAAATCACTAGTCGCTCTGGCCCTTTTCGGCGCATTTGCTGCCACCGCACAAGCGCAATCGTCGGTCGTCATTTACGGTACCGTGGATGCAGGCGTGACCAAATCGACCGGCACAAGCACTGCCATCGGCGCACGCAACAACAACAAACTGGGCTTCATGGGTACTGAAGACCTGGGCAATGGCCTGAAAGCCATTTTCCAACTGGAAATGCGTTATTCGCCAGACACTGGTACGCTTGAAGGCAATGGCACACGTCCATTGTTCCAAGGTCAAAGCCGCGTGGGCCTGCAAGGCGCGTTCGGTACCGTCCGTCTGGGTCGTGGCCTGACATCGATGCAAGAATCGATCCTGCGCTTCGAGCCATGGAGCGGCATTCCTAGCAAAGCCGGCTTCAACAATACCGACATGCAACTGGCTGGCTACAACAGCGATCCGCTGTCCGCCATTCCTGACACAACGTCGAAGAACCGCTTCTCGAATGCTGTGTTCTACAACACACCGATGATCGCAGGTTTCCAGGTTAACGCTACCGTCGGTACCAAAGAAGGCAACAACAATCCAGCAATCGTTGGCACCGGTACTACTTCGGCACCTCAGTTCCCAGCCAAATCGGTACCGTCGGCGGTTCCTTACTCGCTGTCGGCGACCTATGACAACGGCCCGATCGCCGTGCTTGCTGCTTACGAGCGCAATGCCGTCGAATCGAAAATGTACATCGTCGGCGCGTCCTACAAGGTCATCGAGCCGTTGAAACTGATGGCTTCGTACACGCATCAAGATCAAGGTTCGACTCTGCTCAACAACACCGACACCAAATCCTATTTGGTCGGCGCGAACTACACCATGGGCCCAGGAAAGTTCCTCGCCGGTTATGGCCAGAAAGATCCTGACGGCGCAGCCAAGACCAAGCAAGCATCGCTGGGTTACGAGTACAGCCTGTCGAAGCGCACCTACGTCTACGTAGACGCATCGAACAAGAAGATCCCTGCAGTGTCGAACAACGCAACTTCGATCAATTCGTATGGCGTGGGCGTCAGCCACAATTTCTGATCACTACGGCTAGTACCACTTGAGGAACTAGCCGTCTGATTGGCCGTTGAAAAAAAGAGCCGCCATGGGCAACCATGGTGGCTCTTTTTCCATTGCGCCCCTCACTTTGATGCCAGTGTCTGGCGGCCAAAATGCGGCTGCTTCGAACCACGAGACAAATGTATCCTTTTCACAACCACCTTGCAAACAATGCCACCCCATCCTGTACAGCGCAGCGCAAGAATGTCATATTGGTAAAAAGGATAATTAGTACGAACGTTCTTTTTAAATGAAAAAATGACAACACGGAGACAACATGAAAACAACATTACTTGCCTGCGCCATCGCGACGTGTTTTTCAGCCCCTGTGATGGCGCAGTCCAGCATCGTGATTTACGGCATTGCCGATGCCGGCCTGGTCTATCAGGACACCGGCGGCGGCCCTAAAACGAAGATTGCCAGCGGCATTGCCGACGGTTCGCGCCTGGGCTTCAAGGGTACCGAAGACATGGGCGGCGGCTACAAGGCGATCTTCAACCTCGAAGCGCGCGTCGAACTCGACACCGGCGGCCAGCAGCCAACCTTAATGAACGACAACCAAGGCTTCTATCTGACCAGAGGCATGGAAGCTTTTGGCCCCGCCTTGCCGCTGATTCAAAGAGCGCTCCAGGTGCCTGGCTCGCCAGCGGTCAATAGAAGTAATGCGCTGTTCGACCGTACCTCGATGGTCGGCCTGATCACGCCGGTCGGCGCAGTCTTGCTGGGCCGCATGTATACGCCGGGCTATGAAGTGTTCGCCGCAGCCGACGCGTTCGAATCGGGCACCGCCGGCCAATGGGGCAACGTTACCGGCGGCGCCGCCGGCTTTACCGCACTGGGCGCCGACATCCGCTCCGATAATGCGATTCAGTACCGCATAGTCCACCCCAGCGGCCTGGGCGGTGCATTCATGTACGGCGCACAAGATTCCGGTTACATCGGCCTGTACAAAAAATTTCTTGCTGCCAATGTGGTCTACAAGGCCAATGGCTGGGATGTCGGCATCGGCCATAACCGCGGCTATGACATGAAAAACAATACCAGCCTCACCACCACCACCGTCGGCGGCTCGTATTCGCTCAACAACATGAAGTTCTTCGCTGGCTACCATGACCAGCGCGACCGCCATTCCGGCTTGCTCGATACATATATCGCCGGTTACGATAACAGTATCGCTCCGGCACTGGCTCGCAACCCCAACCTGTCCGATAACGACAGGGCAGCTCTGCGCAATGTGTTCGTGACCAACATCACGCGCAACACCCAGATCGATGCCGCTGCACTCTCGATCGGCATGCACTACCGGATCGGTGCCGGGCGCATCATAGGTTCGGTTTCGCATCAGAATGACCGGAGCGCGTCCAACAACGACGCCACGCAATATGCGCTGGGCTATGATTACAATCTGTCCAAACGCACCGACGTCTATGCCGTGGCCGCTTATATCAAGAACCAGAATGAGGGCCAGTATGCGCCAGGTATCGCCGGCTCCCCAGGCGGCTTCGTCAAGGTGCCCGGCGAATCGGCGCGCGCGATCAATCTCGGCATTCGTCACCGTTTCTGATCAGTCGACTTGTATCGCCATTGAAACAACAAGACGCCTGCGGGCGTCTTTTTCAATGCGTCAGTTAGAATCAGGCAAACATCCACCTTCACGAGCGCCCACCGCCATGACCACAACACCCGATGCGACCACCGTCGCCCAATACCTGACCGATCATCCGCATTTTTTCGATGAACATCCCGCCTTGTTGAGCGAGCTCAGACTGGCCAGCCCGCTGACCGGACGCGCACTGTCGCTGCAAGAACGGCAAATGGAAGTCATGCGCGAAAAATACAAGGTGCTGGAATTGCACTTGTCGAGCCTGACCCGGACCGCGCAAGACAATGCCGCGCTGGCTGACAAATTCCACGGTTGGACCCAGGTGCTGCTGCAACAACGCGCCGCCGGCGATTTGCCGGGTGACTTGATCGCTGCCTTGAAGTCCGAATTCAACTTGCCGCACGCTACGCTGCGGCTATGGAACGTGGACTCCGGCTACCAGCAGACATGGTTTACGCAAGATGTCTCCGAGGATGTGAAACTTTTTGCCAACAGCCTGACCATGCCGTACTGCGGCCGCAACCACGATTTCGAAGCCGTGCGCTGGACCGACGCGCCAGCAGCGATCACATCGACGGCGATTTTGCCACTGCGCCTGCCCGCTACCGGCGGCGCCTTTGGCTTGCTGGTGTTCGGATCCCCCGATCCGGAACGCTACACGTCCGGCATGGCAACCGACTTCCTGGTGCACATCGGCGCCACCGCCAGCGCCGCACTGAGTTCGCTGGCCGCGTGACTCGATGAGCCCGGCCGACCAGCAAGGGATCGTTGATTATCTGCGTCATTTGACGTCTCAGCGCAAGCTCTCACCGCATACGTTAGAGGCTTACCGGCGCGATTTGGCACAATTGGCCACTCTTTGCAGCGGCCGGCCATGGGCAGCCGTCGACCATCTCGAGATCCGACGCCACGCGGCCGGGCTGCATGCCCATGGACTGGCGGCGCGCTCGATTGCCCGCAAATTATCGGCATGGCGCGGTTTTTTCGATTGGCTCGCCCGTCAATCCGGGCTCGCCGTCAATCCGGTAGACGCGGTGCGCGCGCCGAAACGAGCGGCAGCGCTGCCCAAGGCGCTGTCGGTGGACGACGCAGTACATCTGGTGGCCAGTGTGGCGCATGCGCATGGCCCGCTGCCCGCTGCCGATCTGTGCAACCGCGCGATGTTTGAATTGCTGTACTCCAGTGGCTTGCGGGTGTCGGAACTTGCCAGTCTCGATGTCGAATACAAGAAAGCCGAAGGCAATCTGTCAGCGTCGCTCGGCTGGCTCGATATCGGCAGCCGCGAAGTGCTTGTCACCGGCAAGGGCAGCAAGATGCGCAAGGTGCCGGTCGGCGCAGCAGCCATCGCTGCGATAGCGGCGTGGCTGGCAGTGCGCCCGACGCCGCTAGATGGCAGCGCTGCGCTGTTTCTGAGTCAGCGCGGCAGCCGCATTTCGCCACGCGTGCTGCAACTGCGTCTGAAAGCGCACGCTCAAGCGGTAGGCACCCCGACGAGCGTCCATCCGCACGTGCTGCGTCACTCGTTCGCCTCGCACATATTGCAATCGTCAGGCGACTTGCGCGCAGTGCAGGAAATGCTCGGGCACGCCAGCATCCGCTCGACCCAGGTCTATACCGCGCTCGACTTCCAGCATCTGGCGCAGGTGTATGACCAGGCCCATCCGCGCGCCAAGATCAAGCCGCAACCCAAATAAAAATGCCACATCAACGCAAACATTGATACAGACCATTACGCAAGCAACAGCCCGGCCATGCGCCTGATGCCGGTCAAGCACACCCCCTGTGTCTACAGGGAAACGTGAAATTCCGGCATAATTGCTGGCACCAGCGCTGACCCAGGCATTGACACATCCGCTCGCATCAGGTCATGCACAATAAACACCCACACCGAACAGGCAATACCCTATGGCACTAATTCCGACCACGATCCTGACCGGCTTTCTCGGCGCCGGCAAAACCACGCTGCTGAACCGCATCTTGCAGGAAGATCACGGGCTGCGCATCGCCGTCATCGAGAATGAATTCGGCCAGGAAAACATCGACAATGAGATCCTGGTCCAAGATAGCAACGAACACATCGTTGAAATGAACAACGGCTGCATCTGCTGCACGGTGCGCGGCGACCTGATCGTCGCACTCACCGGGCTGGCGCAAAAGCGCGACGCCGGCTTGCTGCAATTCGACCATATCGTCATCGAGACGACCGGCCTGGCCAATCCGGGACCGGTGGCGCAAACCTTTTTCGTCGATGAAGAAGTCAGCATGCATTACATGCTTGATGCCATCATCACCATCGTCGATGCGCGCCATGCCATGCAACAACTCGACGAGCATGAAGAAGCCCAGCGCCAGGTCGGATTCGCCGACAAGATTTTTTTGTCGAAAACCGACCTGGCATCGGAACCGCAACTCGATGCACTGAAGCGGCGCCTGACGCGCATCAATCCGCGCGCGCCGGTCGGCATCGCCGATTTCGGTCGCACGCCGCTATCGGAAGTGCTGGGCGTGCGCGGCTTCAACCTCAATGAAAAACTCGAACTGGACCCGGACTTCCTGTGCGCCGAGCAGGTGCACGATGACGGGCATGAGCATGAGCATGAGCATGAGCATGGGGCAGACTGCGCTGATCCGTCGCACAATCACCACCACAGTGGCCACGATGACCAGATCGCCGCCTTCGTTTTCAAAAGCACCCGAGCATTCGACAGCGCGAAACTCGATGAATTTCTCGGCGCGCTGGTGCAGGTGTATGGCCCCCGGATGCTGCGCTACAAAGGTATTCTGGCGATGCAGGACGGGCCACGCAAGGTGATATTCCAGGGCGTGCACCAGATCATGGGCAGCGATCTGGGGGCAAAATGGGGCGAAACTGAAATCCGTGGCAGCAAAATGGTTTTTATTGGTAAAAATCTGCCAAAAGACATCTTTATTCGCGGTCTGGAACAATGTTTGGTATAAACTACCCCGGTTTTATTAAATCCCACTTGTCAGGACAGGATATCGACGCATCGTTTTGAAACTTTGCCGGGGTAGCCGCAGATCCGCGATTGCCGCAAGGCTGACGCGCATCGACATGGCAATATGAGCAAAGCGCAACAAAATCGGCAAGCTCGCCGGATCTGGACCGAGATGCCAAAAAAAGCCGCAGCGGATACCGGTGCAGTTTTCGGCGCATTGCCGGGTCAACTGATCAATTTGAAAAATCTGTCGTAACGAAGGTAAGCGAAGTGATGACTAAAACTAATAAATCGACCCCTGACGCAGACCGCATCATCACCGAAGACGAAATTCGTCTGATGGGTGAGAGTGACTATATGAATACTGCGCAAATGGCATTTTTCAAAGCCAGGCTGCAACAGCTTGAAAAAGACTTATTGAAAAATGCAGGGGAAACCACTGAGCACTTGCGCGAAACCGTGCTGGTGCCCGATCCGGCTGACCGAGCCACCATCGAAGAAGAGCACGCACTGGAACTGCGCACCCGCGACCGCGAGCGCAAATTGTTGAAAAAAGTGCAGCAATCGATCACGTCGATCGACACCGGTGATTACGGCTGGTGCGAAGAAACGGGCGAACCGATCGGCATCCCGCGCCTGATCGCGCGGCCAACGGCAACCCTGTCGCTGGAAGCTCAGCAACGGCGCGAGCTGAAACAAAAACTGTACGGCGATTAACACGTCAGAGCCACAGTGTAGCTCTGACCGAGCCAACGCAGCGACAGCGTGACCCGCCCCGGTCACCGCTGTGCCGAGGCCAAAACAATGCCATTGAATGACCCGGCGCAGGCACTGCCTGCGGCCGTTTCCCTTGCCGTACTTGCCTACGCCGACAGCTCAGCCTGACGGGCGCAAGTATCTGCACAGCCATGCCCACTGCGGCAGGCAACGCCACTCCAATATCACCTGCGATAGCAGTGTGCGCCTGTTCTTCTTCACGGTGCTTGTAATTGCCTGTTCCACCCCCATTTTTCAATTAGGGATAGACTCGCATAATCACATTGAGATCAAGCAAGAACAGACTCAACTCATCACACCGAGGTCAACATGGAACAATTTCACGGCACCACGATCCTGTGCGTGCGGCGCGGCAATCAGGTCGCATTGGGCGGCGATGGTCAGGTAACTTTAGGCAATATCGTCATGAAGGGCACGGCCCGCAAGGTGCGCAAGCTCTATCAAGGCAAGGTACTCGTCGGTTTCGCTGGCGGTACCGCAGACGCGTTCACGCTGCTCGACCGATTCGAAGGCAAGCTTGAAAAATATCAAGGCAATTTGCTGCGTGCATCGGTCGAACTGGCCAAGGATTGGCGCACCGACCGCGTGCTGCGCCGACTGGAAGCCATGCTGCTGGTCGCCGACAACGAAACAACGCTGGTCATCACCGGCAATGGTGACGTGCTGGAACCGGAAGATGGCATAGCCGCCATCGGCTCCGGCGGCATCTATGCCCAGTCGGCGGCCAAGGCCTTGCAGGAAAACACCGACTTCACGCCAGCCAAAGTCGTCCAGAAATCGCTGACCATCGCGGCCGAACTGTGCATCTATACCAACATGTCGCACATCATAGAAACGCTGGAATAAGGCAAGCACACATCATGAACATGACTCCGCTCGAAATCGTCGCAGAACTCGACAAACACGTCGTCGGCCAGGCCAACGCCAAACGTGCCGTTGCCATCGCGCTGCGCAACCGCTGGCGCCGACAGCAGGTGGAAGAACCGCTGCGCCACGAAATCACGCCGAAAAACATCCTGATGATCGGCCCGACCGGCGTCGGCAAGACCGAGATCGCACGCCGCCTGGCCAAGCTGGCCGATGCGCCTTTCATCAAAATCGAAGCTACCAAGTTCACCGAAGTGGGCTATGTCGGGCGCGACGTCGACACCATCATCCGCGACCTGATCGAGATCGGTATCAAGCAAACCCGCTCCAGCGAAATGAAAAAGGTGCGCATGCGCGCCGAGGATGCCGCCGAAGACCGCGTCATCGACATTCTGGTGCCGCCGGCACGCGACTTCGGCTTTAACGCCGGGCATGATGACAGCAACGACTCCGCTGACGGCACGAGCAACGCTGCCGGCAAACCCGCCGTACCGGCCGGCGAAAGTACGCGCCAAAAGTTTCGCAAGCGGCTGCGCCAGGGCGAACTCGACGACAAAGAAATCGAAATCGAGTTATCCGAAACCGGTCCGCAGATGGAAATCATGGCGCCGCCCGG
Organism: Janthinobacterium sp.; assembly: GCA_047623125.1. Classification (GTDB taxonomy): domain Bacteria; phylum Pseudomonadota; class Gammaproteobacteria; order Burkholderiales; family Burkholderiaceae_D; genus Janthinobacterium. The sequence continues at coordinate 25,539 of JBLHNV010000004.1, forward strand.
CATGGAAGAAATGACGGAGCAAATCAAGTCGATGTTTTCCGGTGTCGGTGCCGGACGCAAGAAGGCGCGCAAGATCAAGATCAAGGAAGCGCTGAAATTGCTGGTCGATGAAGAAGCCGCGAAGCTGATCAACGACGATGAAATCAAGCAAAAGGCGATCCAGAATGTCGAGCAGAACGGCATCGTGTTTCTGGACGAGATAGACAAGATTGCGTCGCGCTCGGAAGTGGGCGGCGCCGACGTGTCGCGCGCTGGCGTGCAGCGCGATCTGCTGCCGCTGGTCGAAGGCACCACCGTCAACACCAAGTACGGCACGATCCGCACCGATCACATCCTGTTCATCGCGTCGGGCGCCTTCCACCTGGTCAAGCCATCGGACCTGATTCCCGAACTGCAAGGCCGCTTCCCGATCCGGGTCGAACTGGAATCGCTGTCGATCGCCGACTTCGAGCGGATACTGACCAGCACCGATGCCTGCCTGACCAGACAATATGAAGCCTTGCTGGCAACTGAAAGCGTGAAGGTCGAATTCATTCCCGAAGGCATCACACGGCTCGCCGAAATCGCTTTCTCGGTCAACGAGCGCACCGAAAACATCGGCGCGCGCCGCCTCTACACGGTGATGGAAAAGCTGCTGGAAGAAGTCTCGTTCAACGCCAGCGAAACCAGCGGCAAGGTCATCGAAATCAATGCCGCGTACGTCAATGACCGGCTCGATGCGCTGGCCGTCGATGAAGACTTGTCGCGCTACGTGTTGTAATCGACTTTGCAGCGGGCGCTAGCGTGGATGTCCGCGCTAACGCTCGTTGTCTGGCTGTACGACGATGATGCCGGGCTGCGCCGGCATCTGGACTGGCTGCGATATTGGTGTCGGCGCGGGTTCTGCCGCCGCAGGCGGATTGACGCTGGGAAAGCGCAGCCCGTCGCTCCTGGGATTGGCATCGACGGACAGCTCGACCCGCTTCATGACACCGCCCTCCGACAGCAGCACGTACTTCGGATGGACTTCCACCAGCAATGAGCCAGGCACGACATTGCGGCCCACCGGCACCGCTTGCGACGGCTTGCCATCGACCACCATGATTGCCGCGCTGCGACGTCCGTCGCCGGCAGCGACCACGCCATTCAATCGATAATTGCTGGCCGCGATGGCCACTTGCTGGCCGCCGAACAAAGCGATAGCCGACTCCAGTCTGGGTTCGGCCACGCTGGGCACAGGCGCCGCCGCGATCAGACGCTGTGGCGGCTTGAACAATTGCATGGTCCAGTACGCCAGCGATGCGGACAGTGCCAGCACAACGATAAAACTCAACAATACGGGCAAACGCTTCATCGGATTCCTTGGAGTTTCTTTGTCAGCGCAGCGTCAGTGCAGCGGCTGATGTTCTGTATTTTTAGCGCACCAACTGGTTGATTTCGATGATCGGCATCAGTACCGCCAAAACGATCAGCAACACCACAACGCCCATTGCCAGGATCAGCGCCGGCTCCAGCAGCCCGGCGATCGTCAGCGTGCGGCGCTCCAGATCCTGTTCCTGCGCGCTGGCGGCGCGCTCCAGCATGGCCGGTAAATCGCCGGTGATTTCGCCAGCCCGGATCATGTGAATCAGCATCGGCGGAAAGTGCTGCTTGGTCGACAGCGCGCGTGCCAGGCTGACGCCCTCACGCACATTGTCGCTGGCTTGCTCGACCAGTTCTTGCATCGCCACGTTGGACAGCGTTTCACGGCTGGTCTCCAGGGCGCGCAATATCGGCACCCCGGAGCCGGTGGTAATGGCCAGCGTGCTGGCGAAACGCGCCGTGTTCAGACTGCGCTCGAATTTTCCATACAGCGGCGCGGTCAGCAGCCACGTATGCCAGCGTCGCTTGAGCACCGGATTTTGCAATGCGCGACGCCACGTGAACCAGGCCGCGATCAACAGCACCAGCATCACCAGGCCGTAGGCGCGCACGAAGTCCGACACCGCCAGCATGATAACGGTCAACAGCGGCAATTGTTGCTTGGTGTTGGCGAACACTGAAACGATCTGCGGCACCACGTAAGTGAGCAGAAAAATGACGATCGCAAACGCGACGACGGTCACGATCGCCGGGTAAGTGAAGGCCAGCTTGACCTTTTGCACCAGCGCGTTGCGGCGCTCGATATAGTCGGCCAGGCGCGACAGTACACGCGCGAGATGACCGATCTGCTCGCCGGAGGCGACCAGTGCGCGGTAGATTTCGGCAAAATCGCGCGGATGGCGCGACAACGCGTCTGAAAACGCGCTGCCACCGATCACTTCGGAACGGATCGAGCCGATCAGATCGCGTACGTAGGGCCGCTCGGCCTGCTCCAGCAGCGCCGAAAAAGCTTGTTCCAGCGGCAAGCCCGCTTCCAGCAAACTGGCCAGCTGGCGCGTGAACAAGGCCAGTTCGGTCGTCGACAGGCGCTCGCCGAAGGTGCCGCGTTTGGTCGCCCCGCTGGCATCGACCTGGGCCACAATCGCATCGACGTTGAGCGGCAGCAAACCCTGGCCGCGCAACTCGGCGCGCGCCGAGCGCGCATTATCGGCGTTCAGCACGCCCTTTTTAGTGGCGCCTGCGGCATCGACGGCTTCATAACGAAATGCGGGCATCTGGTCCTCAGTCCTTGGTCACGCGCAGCAATTCGGCTTGCGACGTGGTGCCATCGCGCAACCAGCGTTCGCCATCCTCGCGCATCGATTTCATGCCGCAGGCGTACGCCGCGTCGCGCACTTGGGCTTCAGATGCACGGTTGTGGATCTGGGCGCGGATTTGCTCTGTCGTTTCCAGCAACTCGTAGACGCCGAGCCGCCCCCGGTAACCGGTCTGACCACACTCGGCGCAACCAAGCGCCTTCCAATATGTGCCGCCATCTTGGCCACCACCTTGGTCACCTTGGCTGTCTTGTCCTTCCGGCGCCTTGCAAG